>JAAZOO010000505.1 GCA_012797715.1 Geobacteraceae bacterium
GTGGTGGTCAGTTTTCTTCCCGGAGCGGCGTTCCCGATGGTGGCATCGGGAACCACCTGCACAAGGTTCAATCCGGCGAGGACCACGTTCTTCGCCATATGGTTGACACTCCGGGGAATCCCCTCCACCAGGTCGCCCAGCAGGGCCTCCTTCAGCTTCGAACCGGAATAGGCAATCCTTTGCACCACACCCTGCGGACCATTCTCCTCATCCGGGTGCCACAATCCGAAGGTCATAGCGCTCCCCAGGTCCTTGAAAAAATCCACACAGGTACCCACCAGGCCCCGCTGCGTTGCCTCCCGTATCTCGTTGTTTTCATCGCGATACCGGAATTTTGACCCAAACAGCAGGTTGCCGAAGAAATTTTTGACGTTGCCGAAAACGTCGGACAGATCCTTTCCCACTCGCGTACCGAAGGACTCCCTCTCCCGCAAGTCTTCCGACACCCTGTTTTCATCCAGGTAGTACCGGTCGCCTCCCGGGTTACGCAGGAACTGGTCATCCCTGTACTTCTGCCAGCCGCTGCCCTCGCCTGAAGTCTTCGGCAGGCCGGAACGCAGCGCAGGTGCTGCTGCGGCGCCATGTTCGTTCAGGGCGGATGGAGTCTGTAACGGTCCGGAAACCGTGGGAGCGGGAGCGGACGGAAGCGCATTTTTCCCGGGGGCATCCAGGGCATCCCGCCCGGCGTGCCCCGTAACCGCTTTCGCTGCGTCACGTCCCTCAACCCGCCCCGTGTCCCGGGGACTCCCTGCCAGGTGAGCATAGGCTGCCGCAGCGTCCCTTCGGCGGGGGGGTGCCTGATGGAAACGCAGACACTCACTGGATGGGCCGAAGACGACGCTTCGCACCCCCGGGGGCAGCGCTTCCGAAGAAAGTGCCCCACTGGGCGCGCCCTCCCTGGAAAGCGACGCGTTCAGGACAGATGAGAATTTGTCCGTGCCGCCAGGAGAGGTTTTGTCCCCACTGGATGCACGGGGGAAAAGGGTGGAACCGGAATCGAAGATAGGGTGCGTATTCATCGGGCAACCGAAATGATTAGCCTAAAACCGGCAGTTGGAGGTATCCGCAGAGAGCGACTCTGTCGTATTTCGTTGCTGCTCTTAGCGAAATGGAGCGGCCACAGCCGATACTGTCCGAACCAAAAAGGGTGAGTATATCGGCTGTAGTGAAATGAGCGTAGAGCAGCACAAAGACGGCAATCGGAGAGAACGAAGGATGCCTCCAACTGCCGAATCTAGGATTAGAGGTCATGACAAACCGGAGCTCAAGGTAATGAAGCAATGAGCGTGCCATCCATAAACGCCTCGTAACGCCTCCATGCCGGATCATCTTCGATTCTCAGCAGCGTGACGCTTTCGGAGGGTATGCCCGGCGCCGCAATCTCCTCCAGCGCCTTCCCGACGCCCCTTTCCCCGGCCTTGTGGGTCACGATGACCACGGGCACCGGTATCCCGTCCTTTCTCGCGGTCTGGATAACGGACCTGATGCCGGCCCCGTGTCCCCCCAGCGCACCGGCACTCTTCGCCAGTATCCCCGGCCTGTCCACCACGCTGAAACGATGGTAGAACGTGCTCTCCGTCTTCCCCATTGCTTGCAGGGGAAGGCTCAGTATCTTCTCCCCAGGGGAGCGATTCTCCTGCCTACAGCGACCAGGATGTTCCGGGCGATGGCCGTCAGATGGCCGGCAACGGCACTCGCCGTCGGCTCCCTTCCCGCTCCCCTGCCGGAAAGCATCACCGTTCCCGCATAATTCCCGGTCACGCGGATGGCGTTGCATACCCCGTCAATGGCGGAGAGGGGGGGCATCGACCGGTACCAGGGTTGTCCCACGGTCCTTCTCGGTATGGCGCACTGCTATCCTCGTCAGGTTCAGCTTCGCGCCCCGTTTTCCCTGAACGATGGATGCGTTCTCCCGGAGAAGCCGCACCACGCCGGAACCGACCGTGCCGAGACCGAGCATTCCCCCCCGTACCTCTTTCGTCTTTCACTCCAATTGCGCAGGTACGGCAGAGGTGCCATGCCGGTACGAAACAGGGCACACCATCACGTCCCCCTATCAAACAGGGCGCCTCTCCCAGACGGTCATCTGGGCGATGGTGTGCTGGTACTTGCGGGCAGTCTCCCGCATGACGAAAGGCACGTCGAGAGGCTCGGCCGCAAGACGGAAACGGGAAGCAAGAATCTCCTTCAATCCGTCCAGGGTCAGGAGCTCCTCCCTGTCCCGCATGAAGCCGCCCAGCCACTCCTCGCGCGGGGTGAATTCGGGGAGCCAGGTGTACGGCGAGGTGAGGACCAGGAGCCCTTGCGGGTCGAGACGTTCATGGATGGAGGAGAGGAAGCGCCGGGGAGCGGGAAGCCGGTCGATGAGGTTACCGGCAAAGATCAGGTCAAATCCTCCCAGTTCTTCCGGAAGCGCCATGGCATCCGCCCTGATGAACTGCACGCGCTCCCGGACGCCGTCCAGTCCCACGTCGGCAAGTCTCCGCTCCACGGGTTCGAGAAGCTCACCCTCAACCGTCATTCCGTATGAAATCGATCCCGCCTCCCCCATCAGCCGGGCAACGCGGATGAACCTCTCCGAGAAATCCACCCCCGTTACCTGGGGAAAATAGCGCGCCAGCTCGAAAGAAGACCTCCCCACGGCGCATCCCACGTCCAGGGCCCGCACCCTCTCCCTCTCCCCCATGAAGCGGACGCAGAGACGGGCGCAGCGGGCAGGAAAATTGCGCACACCGAAATAGTCCCGTCCGTAGTGAAACTCGCAGTACTGGGAAACAAGGAGTTCTGTTTCATAGGGATTCGCGGCGGCTTTCGTCAGCTTCTTCGTCACCATGATTCGTATCCTTTTGCTCCAGGCGACTCCCCATCCCCGAGGAAGGCCCTCGTCTCTCAAGGCTACCATCCCCTTGCGCACTTTCAATACCGTAGGGAAAAACCCGCTTTTTCTATTCCACTCACCCGCCTTCAAAGATATAATCCGCCCCATGCCGGATTGCATAAACACTCTGCAGGACACCGCACCACAAGGAGGCCATACCATGAAACCGCTATTCGCACTGGTCCTGACACTCTCGCTGCTCGCCGCCGGAATCCAATCCGCCCGGGCACAAGACGCCCCGCTGCCCAAGCCCGATGTATTAACGGAAGAAACAATCTACACGTCCCAGAGGCTTTCCGTATACGACACCCTTGTCATCCGCGATTTCAGCACCGACGGCGCCGAGTATTCACGGGTCGACGCCGAGGAAAAGGGAAAGATAGACGCCATGAAGCCCCTTCTGTCAAAGACGATTTCGGAGAGTATCGCCATGGAGCTGAAGATGAAGAAGCTCTTCAGGAATATCGCGCAAAACGGAGACGCAACGGGAAATGCCGTGATCCTCGAAGGGGCCATAACGGAATTCAACGCCGGAAGCCGGGCGCTCAAGTTCTTTGTCGGCTTCGGCGCCGGGAAGGCGTACCTGAAGGCAAAGGGCCGCCTCATCGATGCCCGTACCGGCCGGGAACTGGCGACCTTCGAAGACCGGGAAACCGGCTACCGGGGAGCAGTCAGCTTGGAGAGCTACCTGGATCTGTTCCCCCACCAGGCAAAGAGTCTCGGCGAGCACATCTCCCGCTTCATCGAGAAGCTCTACTGACATGGAGAACGCATTCCCCTCCGGCATGAATAGGGCCACCCCAGACTGTCATGTCCTCATTTGACACCTTTTTTCTCTGGCGGGATTCCGTGGCTGGACACTCCTTTTTGCGGACAGGAAAAGTGCTGAAGCGAGGGATACGGCAGAGCGCCGTGACTTCCCCCGCTGATGCCTGATATCGACAGGAAGAATCACCCTAGATTCGGCAGTTGGAGGCATCCTTCGTTCTCTCCGATTGCCGTCTTTGTGCTGCTCTACGCTCATTTCACTACAGCCGATACACTCACCCTTTTTGGTTCGGACAGTATCGGCTGTGGCCGCTCCATTTCGCTAGGAGCAGCAACGAAATACGACA
>JAAZOO010000506.1 GCA_012797715.1 Geobacteraceae bacterium
CCGCGTCAGAGCGCATTCTCCAGTGATTTCCACCATGAGCGGCGCGTCATTCGCTCCGCCGATGGTGCCGACTGTTCCGATCATATCGTTGTCCGCTGCCCCTGCCATTCATGCCCGGTAGATGTATCTGCCGTTGCTCTTCACCACGTGCCGCGTGTCCACTATGGGGATGCCGAGCCCGGCAAAATCAATGGAGCGGTACTCGTCGTGGGGCGTTGCGATGAGGATCAGGTCGTAGTTTCTGCTGATCTCCACGGACCTGCGGCCGGCAAAGCGCTCATATTCCCGGGAGGGACGAATCACCGGAATATAGGGGTCGTTGTACTCCACATCGCTCCCCATCGCTTCCAGGCGCTCCATGAGCCGGAAGGAAGGGGATTCCCGGTCGTCATCCACATTGGCCTTGTAGGCCAGGCCGAGAATGAGGATACGCGAACCCTTCACCGCCTTGCCTGCGTCGTTTAAGGCCAGGGCCACCTTCTCGACCACGTAGTCGGGCATGGAGGTATTGATCTCGCCTGCCAGTTCGATGAAACGGGTGTGAAAATCGTATTCACGGGCCTTCCAGGTGAGATAGAAGGGGTCGATGGGAATGCAGTGTCCGCCCAGGCCGGGGCCCGGATAGAAGGCGTGGAACCCGAACGGCTTGGTCTTTGCCGCCTCGATGACCTCCCAGACATCGATGTCCATCTTGTCGAACAGCATTTTCAGCTCGTTCACCAGCGCGATGTTGACGGAACGGTAGATGTTTTCCAGGAGCTTGGCGGCTTCGGCGACCCGCGGGGACGATACCGGAACCGTCCGTTCCACGACCGCTCCGTACAGGGCCTCCGCCAGGCGCAGGCAGTCGCGCGTGTAGCCGCCCACCACCTTGGGCACGGTGCGGATGGAAAAGTCCCG
Organism: Geobacteraceae bacterium; assembly: GCA_012797715.1. Lineage (GTDB taxonomy): Bacteria > Desulfobacterota > Desulfuromonadia > Geobacterales > Geobacteraceae > RPRC01. The sequence continues at coordinate 901 of JAAZOO010000506.1, forward strand.
GTTGCTGGGGTCCTCCCGTTCCGGGGAGAAGGCAAGATAGAAATCCCGGCCCGCCTTCAACCCCGTCCGTTCCAGTATCGCCCGCATCTCTCCGTCGGTGGTCCCGGGATACGTGGTGGATTCCAGGATGATGAGCTGATCCTTCCGCAGGTGCGTGCCGATTATTTCCGCAGTCCCCAGCACGTAGCTCATGTCCGGCTCCCGGTTGCGGTTCAGGGGGGTTGGGACGCACACGAGGATGCACTCCATGTCCGCCAGGAGCGCGAAATCGCCGGTGGCGCGGAAGCGCGCCCGCTCGGCGCAGGAGAGGACCGACAGGTCGATGTGCCGGATGTAGCTCTTCCCTGCGGTCAGCAGTTCTACCTTTTGCGGATCATTGTCGAATCCGGTCACCGGGAATCCGGCCCGGCAGAACTCAATCAACAGCGGCAGGCCCACGTAACCGAGGCCGATGACGCCTACAGGCGACTTTTTCGAGAGTATCGAGTCAAGTATACCCATCCGAACCATCCTCTCCGATTTCTGAAAACACCATGAACTGTAGACCCGGAATGTTGCGGTTCTGTTGAAGGAATCAAAACACGGGGTGAATATCCGATCTCCTGCCCCACCCTTGAAAAAACGCCGGAAACAACGAGATTTCTTCCTCTCTTCACATGTTTTTACGACCGTTGTCATACACTTGTCACACAGTGCTTTCACACTGGAGAGGAACGTTCATTCCAAGCCGAGCCATGTAATGCCATGACCACCATCCACGACCTTTTCGACACAGTGTTCGCCGGGGCAATCGAATCCAATCATGCCGACGACACGGGACTCCTGAGACAACCGGCAGCAGCGCTCCGCGTACGCGACGCCGGCGAGTCCGGATGCGGAACACGACCCGACAAGAATGCGCCGCCGTCACCCGGTTTCTCCCTCCCCATGCTCTCCTGCCGATCCCTCAGGGAAGAACGACGCCTGACCGCTTTCGAAGAAGAAATCATGTACATGAGCGCCAGGCGCATACCCCGGGAAAGGATGCGGGCAAGCCTGGGTGAAGCCCGCGGCATTGACATATCCGGCGCCCGGATTTCCCGCATTTCGGAAGAAATCAGGCGGGAAATCCGTCGCTGGAGGACCCGGACACTGGAGAAAACCTATCCGGCGCTCTACCTGGACGACGTCCACCTGGGAGAGGGGGGAAAGGAGGACCGCAAGGGAATCCACATCTGCTATGCCGTGGGCGTGACTCCATCGGGGGTGAAGGACATTCTGGGGATCTGGTCGACCCGCAACAATCCGGAAAACCTGTATCCGCTGATCCTGTGCGATCTCCGGTCACGGGGCGTGGAATCGTCCCTGCTCGCCTTCGTACCGTGTGCCCACGGTTCCCGTGAGGCATTCAGCAGGCACTTCCCCCTGACACGGGTGCATCTGAACGCAGCCGCCC
>JAAZOO010000041.1 GCA_012797715.1 Geobacteraceae bacterium
GTGAGCGTGGATGATCTTCGTCGGATCATGGAACACGCCGAACCGCACATCAAGTGGGCCATGGAGGTTTGCTTCAACCTGGGAACGCGCCCTGGCCCGTCGGAGCTCTTCGCCCTGCGCTGGGAGCACGTGGATTTCGATGCCTGGACGGTCAGAATCTATGCGACCAAGACGAAGTCCTATCGAACAGTCCCGGTGACGGCGGCATTTCTGGGACGCCTGCGGGATATGAAGGCGGGAAGCAAATCCGGGTTCATCGTTGAGTATAAGGGGAAGCCGGTTCAGGTGGAGCTCCTGGATCACGATGCGTTCGAGGGGATCGATATCGCCCTCTTTTCCGCGGGCGGCAGCCGCTCCCAGGAGTTCTGCCCTTCCGCGGCGCGGGCCGGTGCGGTGTGCATCGACAATTCCAGCGCATGGCGCATGGACCCGGACGTGCCGCTGGTGGTGCCGGAGGTAAACCCGCATGCCATCGCCGGCTATACGAAGAAGGGGATCATTGCCAATCCCAACTGTTCCACCATCCAGATGGTGGTGGCGTTGAAGCCGCTGCACGATTATGGCACCATCAAGAGGATTGTGGTCTCAACCTATCAGGCCGTGTCGGGTACGGGAAAGAAGGCCATTGACGAGCTGCGCATCCAGACGGGGGAGATGCTCAACGGCAGGCCGGCGGAAGCCAAGGTCTATCCGTACCGGATAGCGTTCAACTGCCTTCCCCAGATCGATTCCTTCGAGCCGAACGGCTATACAAAGGAAGAGATGAAGATGGTAAATGAAACAAGAAAGATTATGGAATCCGATATCCGGGTGACGGCAACCACGGTCCGCGTACCGGTTTTCTATGGGCATTCGGAATCGGTAAACATTGAGACCGAGAAAAAGATTACCGTTGCCAAGGCATTCGAGCTTCTGAAAGGGGCGCCCGGCTGCAAGCTGGTGGACGACGTTGCTAAGAGGGTATACCCGATGCCCATCGATGCCGCGGGTCAGGACCTGACCTATGTGGGGAGAATCCGCGAGGACGAGTCTGTTGAAAACGGTCTGAACCTGTGGGTCGTAGCGGACAATATCCGCAAAGGCGCCGCCACCAACGCGGTACAGATTGCCGAAATACTGATACAGGAATACCTGTAGGGCGTTTCGTCCCTGCCACTCTTTATCCTGTGGGGGGCATGACAATTTTTCTCTGAGACGCCCCCTGGGGCGTCTCGCCATATCCATGCGCACCATCAAGCTTACAATCGAATATGAAGGGACCCAGTACGCGGGATGGCAGGTACAGCCCAACGGCCTTACGGTCCAAGAGGTTGTGGAAGAAGCGCTGGAAAAGCTTCTGAAGGAGAAGGTCCGGATAGCTTCGTCGGGCCGCACCGACGCCGGTGTCCACGCCCTGGGCATGGTTGCCGCTTTTCGCACGGAGAAGAATCTCCCGGTCAGGGCCTTTTCGGACGGGCTGAATTCCCTCCTGCCCCCCGATATCGCCGTGCGCGAGGCTGAGGAGGCGCTGTCCGGTTTCGACCCCCGCAGGCACGCAAAGGGCAAGCACTACCGGTACACGGTTCTGACAGCAGCGAGGCGGTCCCCCCTGTCGCGGCTCTATGCCTGGAGAATCGGCTGCACACTTGACGAGGAATCAATGATTCTGGCTGCGCGCCACTTTGTCGGAGAAAAGGATTTCGCTGCCTTCCGGGCGGCGAATTGCGCGGCGCAAACAACGGTCCGCCGCATCGACAGTCTTGATATCCGGCGGGACGGAGACTTCCTGATATTCGATGTAAAGGGTTCCGGATTTCTTAAAAACATGGTGCGCATTATCGTTGGTACCCTGGTATGCGTCGGAAGAGGGAACCTGTCTCCCGATGATATCCCGGCAGTGCTCGAGTCAGGGGATCGAAGACGCGCCGGGAGCACTGCGCCTCCCCACGGGTTGTGCCTCATGGAGGTATACTATTGATACCGGGCGTCAAAAGAAAAACTTCTTGACAAGCACATGTCCGTGTTTTAAATTTACCATCTTTCAATACGTCAAAGAATTTGATTCATAATTCAGCTGTGAGGTTATATGAAAACGCTTGTGCCCAAGAATGATGATATTGTACGGGATTGGTTCCTGGTTGATGTGGAAAACAAGGTTCTCGGCCGGGTAGCTACCCAGATTGCCTCTATCCTCCGCGGAAAGAACAAGCCTCTTTTTTCACCCCACGTGGATAGCGGCGATTTCGTTATAGTGGTAAACGCGGAGAAGGTTGTGCTGACCGGCAACAAGCTTTCCGACAAGATTTACTACAGCCATTCGGGGTATCCCGGCGGTATCAAGTCCATTACAGCCGGAAAGCTCATGGAAAAGAAAGCCGAGGAAATCATCCGCAAGGCGGTAAAAGGGATGTTGCCCAAGAACAAGCTTGCAAGCCACATGCTCAAGAAGCTCAAAATCTATGCGGGATCAACCCATCCCCATGAGGCGCAACAGCCCAAGACGTTGCAAGTGTAAGTACATTTCACTACTATCGCATCAGGAGAAGATATATGGCAGCAGCAAGCTTCTACGGTACCGGGAAAAGGAAATCATCCATCGCCAGGGTCTGGTTGAAACCCGGAAGTGGTAAGATAATCGTTAACGACAAGAGCCTTGATGACTACTTCGGCAGGGAAACATCCAAAATGGTGGTAAAGCAGCCGCTGGAGCTCACCGAGAACGTGGAGACATTTGATATCTATGTAACCGTTAAAGGTGGCGGCGATAGCGGTCAGGCGGGAGCCATCAAGCACGGGATCACCAAAGCGCTGCTGGAAGCAGATGTGTCCCTGCGCGCTGTGCTGAAGAAAGCCGGCTTCATTACCCGTGATTCGCGCGTCAAGGAACGTAAGAAGTACGGGAAGGCGGCAGCGCGTCGCAGCTTCCAGTTCTCCAAGCGTTAGCCTGGAATCGCTTCATGGAGTGGCACTAGAGGGGAAATCCGCGCGGGTTTCCCCTTTTCTGCGTGTGATGCTGCAACAGAAGAAGGCGGAGTGAAAGACGTTTTCACAGTATTCTGCACATCCGTCACAAGGGAGAAATAGTCATGATAAAGGTAGCGGTTGTCGGCGCAAGCGGGTATACAGGGATTGAGCTCTTGCGGATTCTCCATGGTCATCCGGAGGTGGAGGTTACCTGCGTCACCTCGGAGAGAAGCGCCGGAAAGAGCGTCGCGGAGATTTTCCCCTCGGTGCGCGACCGCTATTCCCTCGTGCTGGAGAGGCTTGAGCCGGTTCGGGTTGCGGAAAAGGCCGATTTTATCTTCACGGCACTGCCGCACCAGGCAGCAATGGAAGTTGTTCCCTCCTTCCTGAAACTGGGCAAAAAGGTCGTCGACCTTTCCGCTGACTACCGGTTCCGTTCTCCCGATGTGTACGCCTCCTGGTATCAGCCCCACTTGAACCCAGAAGTACTGCGAACCTCCGTATACGGTCTTCCGGAAATACGGCGCGACTCAGTTTCCGACGCCTTTCTGGTAGGGAACCCAGGTTGTTACCCGACCAGCATCATCCTCGGACTGGCGCCTCTGCTGCGGAACGGTATGGTGGATCACACCTCTCTAATTGCCGATTCGAAATCTGCGGTCAGCGGTGCCGGGCGGGGTGCCAAGGTCGATACTCTTTTCTGTGAGGTGAATGAAGGATTCAAGGCATACGGTGTGGCCGTGCACCGGCATACCCCGGAGATAGAGCAGGAGCTGTCCCTTCTTGCCGGCGAATCGGTTACCATTTCTTTCACGCCACATCTCGTTCCCATGGACCGCGGAATCCTGTCCACGCTCTACGGCCGTTTGGCGGAGGAGGTTTCAACAACGCGACTGTTGGAGGTATACCGGGAATTTTACCGGGGAGAGAAATTTGTGCGGATTCTTCCCGAGGGGCTCTATCCGTCAACAAGTCACGTGCGGGGATCGAACTTCTGCGACATCGGTCTTGTCGTTGACCAGCGAACCGGCCGTGTGGTGGTTGTCTCGGCCATTGACAATCTCATTAAAGGCGCCTCGGGCCAGGCCGTCCAGAACATGAATATTATGAACGGCTTTCCGGAGACGATGGGGCTGGATGCCCTGCCGCTCTTTCCCTGATGTCATTTCTTCCCATTTCCCGTGACGAAGCGAACCGCAGAGGCTGGTCGGAACTGGACGTCATTTTTGTTTCCGGTGACGCGTATATCGATCACCCCGCGTTCGGTGTGCCTCTCCTTGCTCGCCTTCTCGAATCCCGCGGATTCCGGGTCGGAATACTTCCACAACCCGACTGGCGTTCAAAAGAAGCCTTTATGGAGCTCGGGCGTCCGAAACTTTTTTTCGCAGTGACGGCCGGCGCCATGGATTCCATGGTGGCCCATTACACCCCGGCAAAGCGTCTGCGCCGGGATGATGCCTATGCGCCGGGTAACCGTCACGGGTCTCGTCCCAACCGGGCAACGATTGTATACACGACGCGCCTGAAAGAATCTTTCAAGGACGTGCCTGTGGTTCTTGGCGGGATTGAGGCCAGCCTGCGCAGATTTGCCCACTACGATTATTGGGAAGACAAGGTTCGTCGCTCCATTCTTTTCGATGCAAAGGCCGATCTGCTGGTCTATGGAATGGGCGAGCGTCCTCTCCTGGAGATTGCCGAAAGGATGCGGAGCGGTGGGAGAATTCGCGATTGTTCCGACATCAGGGGGACGGCGTACATATCACCTGCCGCTGACGTATCCAGTGTAACTGCTCCAGTGCGGGAAATCCCCTCCTGGGAGAGCGTTGCCTCCGATCGCCGCTCTTTCGCCGAGGCGTTTCGAATTGCGGAAGAGGAGATGACCCCCTTCAGTGAAAACGTGCTTACCCAGCGGCATGGCGACCGTTTTCTTGTCTGCAACCCTCCAGCGATGCCTCTCTCCGTGAGAGAGATGGATGAGGTGTACGGGCTTCCCTTTACGAAATTACCGCACCCTTCCTACCGGGAAACGATCCCTGCATGGGAACAGATCAGGGCTTCCATCACCACTCACCGCGGCTGCTTTGGCGGATGCGCCTTCTGTTCGATTGCACTTCACCAAGGGAAGATTGTCCAGTCAAGGAGCGAGAATTCGGTACTCACGGAGGTTGAGAAACTCACCGGTTTTCCCTGGTTCTCCGGGAGCGTTACGGATGTGGGCGGTCCGACGGCGAACATGTACGGAATGTCCTGCGAGAATCGGGATCGCCGGTCAGCGTGCCGTCGGGTGAGTTGTCTTTTCCCTGATGTGTGCAAACGGCTCGGAACAGCAGACAGGGCAGCAGCGCAGCTTCTGAGGAAGATTCGCGCGATACGGGGAATCAGGCATGTTTTCGTTTCATCGGGTATCCGTTTTGACCTGTTTCGCCTTCAGCCGCGCTATTTTCGGGAGCTCCTTGCACATCACGTGGGCGGGCTTTTGAAGGTAGCCCCCGAACATCTCGCTGATACGGTTACGGCACGCATGGGAAAACCCGGCCGTGATAAATTTATTGAATTCCTGGAATATTTCAGGAAAGAGAGTGCCAGTCTCGGAAAAAGCCAGTATGTTGTCCCCTACCTGATGTCAGGTCATCCGGGCTGTACGCTCTCCGACATGGTGGAAACAGCCCTCCTGCTGAAGCGATTGTCACTCAGGGTGGAGCAGGTGCAGGATTTTACGCCTACCCCCGGTACGCGAGCGACCTGTATGTATTATACAGGCCTGGACCCTGTAACCGGGGAGGAGGTATATGTTGCGCGAAGCGAAAGGGAAAAGCGGCTGCAGAAATCCTTACTTCTCTATCATCTCCGGGCGGAGCGTGAAAATATAGTGGCTGCATTGCGCGCCGCTCATCGTGAGGATGTGGCGCCTGAGCTTCTTGATGGCTGTGGATGCAAGGTAAAAAA
>JAAZOO010000507.1 GCA_012797715.1 Geobacteraceae bacterium
CTTCGCAACCCGGAAATCTGCTTCGTCTATACCGCTGTTCAACATTTTGGAAATCGTGAGGATGTATGGTGCGGCGGTCCCTTCGACCCGCAGCGGTTCCTCCGGGAAAACCAACTGGCCTGCACGGCCCTTTTCCGTCGACGGATGTTTGACGAGGTCGGCGGGCTGAAACTCTCGATGGCCGGCGGATTCGAGGACTGGGAGTTCTGGATATCGGGCTACGAAAAGGGATGGCAGGGTTACCTGCTCAACAAACCATATTTCTTGTACCGGAAGCACACGTCTGATTCCATGCTTGGATCAATCTACAAAGACCGAACGAAAGTCGATTACCTCAAGGCGAAGATAATTACCCTTCACCCGAAATTGTACACCGATTCGGAAAAGACTTGGGCACAGACAATCCTCGCACAGCCCAATCCGTTATGCGAAAAATCCCTGGGCGTAGAAACCCTTAGGTCACGAACCGAGATCCGTCAGGCGAGAGAGGAAATGAGCCGGCGCAACATCAATTGCCTTGATCCGGCAGTCAGGCTGGAATTCCAACGGAAGGGGTGGATGGAAACTATTGGTGATGTCGTTAAGAGCTGGGATGTCCTGAAGACTATCGATCTCATCGAAAGAAATCTCACGAAGGACTCCCCCATTCTCGATATCGGTGCCTACTGCTCCGAAGTCCCCTGTGTCTTGGCTCGAATGGGGTATAAGGCTGTTAGCGGAATCGATCTGAATCCAGACCTTGCAAAAATGCCATACAACGATCTGGTTTGCTACCACATCGGGAATTTCATGGAGAGCCATTTTGAGGAATGCTCTTTTTCCGCAATTACGGCGATATCAGTCATAGAACACGGATTCGACAGCAGAAAACTCTTGACGGAGGTTTCCCGGCTCCTGAAGCCGGGTGGCTATTTCATCGCTTCTGTTGACTACTGGCCCGAGAAGGTTACGACCGACGGACTCCAGTGCTTCGGCCTTGACTGGCAGATTTTCTCAAAGCAGGAAATACTTTCTTTCATGAATGAAGCAAAGCAATACGGTCTCTTGCCGGTTGGCGAAAGCGATCTGGATGCGCAGGACAGGACGGTGGACTGGAACGGCCGGCAGTATACCTTTGCCTGGCTTGCGTTGAAAAAAGAAGATTCTCCCAGAATTGAAACGTCTGCCGCTGCGTCTTCCGCCATATCCAGCGTGGTCATTGCGCACACAGAATTTCCTTTCTCACCGACGGGAGTCAACAGCGGCGCAGAGATGGCGACCATACATGTCGCACGAAACCTCGCTGCGTTCGGTATCAAGGTACAGGTGTTAGGCATTTTGAAAGAAAACGTCGGCACTATCCACGGCGTTGAATACCGGAACTTCACGTCATACAACGAGCTGTGTGACGCCCTTTCGTCGTATGATGAACCAGCAGACGTCATCATCGCCAATTCGGTTCAAGCCCTTGAAAACTCAGCTCGCAACTCCCGTTTCAAAAAACGTGTCCTGTGGGTGCATGCACCGGCAGACAGCTTCCGACCACAAATCGAAACTATTAATCGATACGCGGATGCCGTCATCCATGTCTCCCGCCACCAGATGGCCTTGGCTGAAAAGGTTGGTTTCACAACGGCTTCGATTCTTCTCTACAATGGTTTTTGCGAGACTGTTTTCTATCCAGCGAAATATTTCAACCCCTTCCAGATCATTTATGCGGGAGCGCTTGTGCCGCTGAAAGGCGTACATCTGCTTATAGAGGCATTTCCCAAAATCAAGTCGGTGTTCCCCGAAGCAACATTGATTATATGCGGCTCTTCCTCCATGTGGGGAGAAAAGCCATACCTCGATCAGGAACATATCAGCAATACAAACCCTGACATTAAGTTTCTCGGTGCAATCCCTCAAAACGAGCTTGCTCGTCTCTTTTCATCATCGGCACTGGGAGTCATACCCACCATAGGAAGATTATGGCAAGACCCGTTTCCTCTCACTCCGGTAGAGATGCAGGCATGCGGGTTACCGGTTCTAGTGTCTGAAGCGGGAGGCCTTCCCGAAAGCGTTACTCATGCCACGGGATTCGTTCTCAACAGCGAGAGTCCTGAAGATTGGGCAGATACGATTATTTCTATCCTGAGCGACCAAAATCGTCTTCGTACCATGCGACAATCGTGCATAAACCATGCAAAAGATAAGTTTCGCTGGGAGTCCCTCACATCCGGTCTGCTGCTCAACATCAGGAATCTTGCCTGCCGCAGCGAAATGCCGTTTCCCACCAAAGGGAAGAAAAGACAAAATGTTATCGCTTTTCTGTCAACCTTCAATCAACCATGCGGAATTGCGACTCACACTGAATATATCATCAAGGCGTTGAAAGAACGATTGAACCAGAGAGGAGAAGCCGAAACCCGTATACTGATCCTTGCTGAAAACTCGAATGACCTCACTAGTCCGGATCCGCCCGAAGTAGTGCGTTGCTGGAACAGGAACCAACCGTCTCTTCACAGGCTTCTTCCTCTCCTGCTTTCACACGGTGTTTCCACGGTTCACATACAATTTCAGGACGGCCTTTTTAGCGGCACCGATTTGCCGCAGTTTGTCTCTTTATGTAAAAACCATGATATCAGGATATTCTTGACATTGCATTCATCGGAGCATTCGCTTCATTTCACCTCCGACGTGATAAACAGGGCGGATCGGGTCTTTACCCATCTGGATCAAAGCGTCGTTCGCTACTGCGCTTTCGGTGCCGACCCGAAGAAAATTCGTGTTATTCCCCATGGAATACACGAGAACCCTGTTACTTCCCTTTCGCGGGAGGAAGCAAGAAGGGCATTAAACCTTCCCTTGGACTTACGGATTATCTCTTCTTTCGGGTTTTTCGATCCCTATAAGGGAGTACATGAAATTATTCAGCAACTTCCCGAGGTGTTTCGCCATCACAATGCAGCATTCATATTTGTCGGCGGCGCTCATCCAACCAAACCGGAAAGCGCCGAATACATCCGCTATTGCCGTTCACTAGCCGAAGAATTAAGAATTTCTCCGAAGGTACTATTCGCGGAGGGATTTCTCGATGAAGAAGTCGTAAGCCGCTATCTTGCCGCTTCCGACGTTATTGTCATGAATTATAGTTATACCAGAAACGAAATTTCCGGCGCCGCGGCTTTTGCGCTCGCGCACCGCCGTCCACTGATCACTTCATCGGTTCCGGCATTCAGCCACATGACAACGTGTACTCTTCAGCTCTCACAGGGTATGACAATTTCACAGGCAATCAATCTGGCACTGGGCTCACCCGCGCTTTCGGCCCACCTATTACGTGAAACCGATGGATATATACGCAAGAACAATTACAATGTTCTAGCGGAACTACTTCTTGATGAATATGGCATTCATCAAGAAAACTGTACGGCTCAGACGGCAAGAAAACTACAACTGAAAATAACCTGGCAAGGCCCGCAGTTCATCTGGCATTCCATGGCACACGTCAATCGCGAACTGTGTCTTCAGCTTCTCGATTCGGGACACGATCTGACCCTCACCCTCACGGAAGATTCGGGAGAGGCCGCCGCAGTCGCCCGTTTCGCGCCCCTCGTGCAACGAGTGTCGGCAAGGCTTCCCGGAAATGCCGATTTTCACGTCCGGCACTGGTACCCACCCGACTTCTCGGAACCGCAGTCCGGCCGCCTGGTCATGATTCAGCCGTGGGAATTCGGCAGTGTGCCGAAAGGATGGATCGATGAGATGAACAGGAAGGTGGATGAAGTGTGGGTACCGTCGTCTTACGTCCGCGACTGCTACCTCAGAAGCGGGATGGCGCCGGACAGGATTGCCGTGGTTCCCAACGGCATCGACACGGACCTGTTTTCGCCTGCGGCAAAGCCGCTGCCCCTTGCCACCCAGAAGAGGTTCCGGTTCCTGTATGTGGGGAGCACCACCCTTGAGCGCAAGGGATTCGATATCCTCATCAACGCCTTTGTCAAGGAGTTCACCGATGCCGATGACGTATGCCTTGTCGTAAAGGACATGGCCATTTACACCGGAGGGAACAATCCCCTTATCCAGGGGATCGAGGCACTGCGGAACAATCCAGGGACTCCGGAGATTCACTGTATCACGGACGACCTGACGCCCGAGGACCTTGCAGGGCTCTATACCGCCTGCACCTGCCTCGTCCATCCCTACCGAGGCGAAGGGTTCTGCCTTCCCATTGCCGAGGCAATGGCATCGTCTCTCCCCGTTATCGTGACCGGCCACGGCGCCTGTCTCGATTTCTGCAACGATGGCAACGCGTACCTTATCCCGGCCAGGGAATCGCTCCTTCCGGAAAAGAGGGTGTACGGCATGGAAACGGTCGATTACCCGTGGTGGGCTGAACCGGACCCTGAGAGCCTGAGAAGGCTGATGCGTCGCGTCATGGACAATCCGGCCGAGGCAGCGGAAAAGGCCCGCGCCGCCCGGGCCACGATTGTCGAAGGGTTCACCTGGAAACATGCGGCAAGGGCCGCGGAAAGATGCCTTCAGGCGCTTTCGGAAAAACCGATCCGTCGCCTTTGTGCGGACGGAACGCAGGGCAGACACATCGTTGCCGGCAATGCGGAGAGTACGGGAACAAAGCCGGGGGATGCATGCCGGAACCGCGGAAAGAATATTCTGGTCATTTCTCCGACGCTGCCCACCTTCGACAGGGATTCGGGGTCGTTCCGCCTCTTTCAGATCATCAGAATACTCAGACGGGAAGGGCATGCCGTTACCTTCATAGCCATGGGCGCCGCAGGCAGCTTCGACGCCGCACCCTACATCCAGGCGTTGAAGGATCTCGGCGTTACCGTATATCCCCTGGATCCGGAGCGGCTTGCCGAGCGCATTGGGAAGAAAATCGACGCACCGCCCCTCGATCTTGCCGGGATACTGAAGGAAACGCCCTTCGATTACGCCTATATCTACTTTTACCATACAGCAGCCCAGTACCTGCAGCCCATCCGTTCCCTTTCCCCCGCTACGCACATTGTGGTTGACTCGGTCGATTTCCATTTCATCAGACAGAAGAGGAACGCGGAACTCTATCATGACGCGAAGCTCCTTGAACAGGCATATCAGACCCGGAATCAGGAACTTCAGGTGTACGGTCTTGCCGATTCGGTCATCGCCGTAACCGAGGAAGACAAGAGACTGTTGCTGGAGGAAAAACCGGACCTTTCCGTTCACGTCATTCCCAACATCCACCCCGTGGAAAGCGTCATCCCGCCGTGCGAGGGGCGCGAAGGAGTGCTTTTCATCGGCAACTTTTTCCACGACCCCAACATAGACGCAGTCATGTATCTCTGCAGGGATATCTGGCCCCTTGTTCGACTCCGTCTTCCGGATGCCAGACTGTATATTGTCGGAAACAGTCCGCCCGAACAGATCAAGAACCTCGCCGGTAATGGCATTGTTGTGACCGGATACGTCCCGGACACTGGTGTTTATCTCAGGAATTGCAAGGTTTCGGTTTCACCGCTCCGTTACGGGGCAGGAATGAAAGGCAAGGTCGGCGAAGCCCTTGCCGCGGGGATACCGGTCGTCGCAACGTCGGTCGCTTCCGAGGGCACAGGTCTCGTGGATCGAGTCCACCTGCATATTTCCGACGATCCCGTTGCATTCGCGGCAGCGATTATTCATCTTCACGAAAACACCACGTACTGGAACCACCTTTCGAAAAACGGCCACGAATTCATTCGCGCCACCTATTCCCCCGAGGCTGTCGGCGCAGCCGTCAACAGGCTGTTCCAGTCACTGGCAGAAACGGAACACGATTCAACGGCACGTTTTGTGCTTAAATAAAAAAGCGCTTCGTTATCGAAGGGATAGCAAACGGAGCACCACCCTGAGACCAGAGGAAAACATCATGAACAGTGCCGACAGTTCTTTCGCATCCGGATATGACCGTTCACGCGATCACTATGGGAAGCTTCTGGGGTCCCTCGAACATGTGCCGGATAGTGAAAAGATTGAAAGAATCAGGGAGTTTCTGAAATCATCGCCGGACCTTGCCGAGGCTCACAACGATCTGGGAGTCCTCTACTACCGGACCGGAGAGAAACTCCTTGCCCTCGGCCACCATGAGAAGGCGGTCCGCCTGTCACCCGGAAACATGACGTTCAGGAAAAATCTCGCCGGTTTCTATTTCGTGGAAATGGGGTGGACCGATGACGCCATAGAGATTTTCACCGATATCCTGAAGTCAAATCCGGCAGATACGGAAACCTTGACGTCTCTGGGCATTATCAGTAGAGCCCTGGACCTCACCGACGAAGCCGGCATCTTCTTCAAAAGGGTGACGGAGCTTGAACCGTGGAACCGAGATGCCCGTGACGCCCTCGCTTCCCTGACAGCCGCGAAGCCGCTCCATGCTCCGCACCCCCCCGTAGAGGAGGAAAGACCGCAACCATATACGGTAGCCGACATAGACGCCATTCTCGCCCAGGTTGGCAAGACCGGGAGAACGCCCGCACCCAAAACCCCGGAAGAACACTATGCGGCAGCCGTCACTCTGGCGGAAGAAGGAAAGCTGGAGGATGCAGTTTCTGCGTTGGAAACGCTGCTAAGGAACAGACCGGGAGACCCTGTCATCCACAATGACCTCGGCGTGCTCTACCAGAAATTGGGAAACCCCCTGAAATCCCTTGAACACCATGAAATGGCAGTGGCCCGGAGCCCGAGGAACCCTCTTTTCCTCAAGAACCTGGCAAGCCTGTTTTACGCTGAACTGGGAAGAACCGATGATGCCATCGGGCTCTACCTCCAACTGCTGAAAGAGCACCCGGAAGACACCTATGTCCTGGGAGCACTGGCAATGATCAGCGCAGCCAACAACCGCCCTGCCGAAGCCGCCGTTTTCCTGAAAAGGATTCTTCACCTGGAACCGGCCAACGAGAGCGCGCGCACCCTCCTGGCGCACCTGGTTCCGGACGAATCCGGGGATTTTTTTTTAGCCCGAAGCCAGGGGATGGAAACCGGGCGTATCCCGAAGAACTGAATTGCGGCGGCCCTCCCCTTCTCTCCATCATTATCCCGGTCCATAACCAGCTGGAATACACCCAGAACTGCGTCCACTCCATTCTTCGGAACCCTCCGCACATTCCGTTCGAGATCCTGGTTGTTGACGACGCATCCACCGATGCGACACCGGAATTTCTCCACCTTCTGTCCCGAGACGAATCAAGAATATCGTCGCTGCACAACGAAACGAACCTGGGATTCGCCCGTTCAAACAACAGGGGAGCCGCCGCGGCCAAGGGCCGCTATCTCCTTTTTCTCAACAACGACACGGAAGTTCTGCCGGGGTGGTTTCCGCCCCTCTATGAGGTACTGGAGCGCAACAGGGATATCGGGATGGTGGGGCCCAAGCTCTGCTTTCCCGACGGGACCATACAGCATTGCGGGAAAGTCTGGATGGACCCGGCGCAGCCTCTTTCCCAGCCCCACCATGTCTATTATCGAGCCGAGAGCGATGCCCCGTACGTGAACAAAAGCCGCGAGTATTCCCTGCTGACCGGCGCATGCCTGCTGGTGCGGAGGGACGAATTCCTTTCCGTGGGTCCCTTCGACGAGGGGTATGAAAACGGGTGGGAAGACGACGACCTGTGCTGCGCATACCGGGCAGCGGGTAAAAGAATCTTCTACTGCGCGGAGAGCTCCGTTATCCACCATCAGAGCCAGACCCTCAATGGGAAGATACGGGAGGCGGAACGGCTCCTGGCCATTCACAGGCGGGACAGCCCCCCTGCCCCCCATTCCACGGCGCAGGAACTGGCTGCACGCCGGGAAACGGAAAGAGTTCTCATCTCCGATCTGGAACATCGTCTTCTGGGA
>JAAZOO010000508.1 GCA_012797715.1 Geobacteraceae bacterium
CACACCCTTTCACGGCGGCTGAGGGAGAACCCGGATAGACATGGGATTCCCGCAGATTCCCACGGCGCGACCAATGCGCTCTGCCTCGGCAACGAAGCGGTCCGGCAGAAAATGGTCTTTCTGCCTTCCCGGCACATCCGCACGGACAATGAGTTTGGAGAGCACATCAGACAGGAAGCAAGCTGTCGCAACCGTAGAGGTATCACTGACGGAAATCTAACGAACAGGGATCCGGGAGGGAACATGCCGAAAGGGGAAGAGATTGCGAGATACCTGCATGACCGTGGTGCCGGCGGCTCGGAACACTATGCCTTCATCATCGACCGCTCGGAAAAGGGCCTGGAGCTGTTGACCCGTCTCCGCAACGCCCCCCCGGAAGAATCGGAGTTCCGGGAACGCGCCTACGGAGTGGGCATCAAAGTCTGGGAAGAATCCGGCTACGAATTTGTCATCATCTGGGGAACCTTCGGCTACTCAGGCGGTCTCACGATACCGACGCTGGACATGGATACCCTCCTCCAGAGGGCAATCCCTGCCGTCATTGAAAAAACAAGGGAGAAAGGTGGAGAATGTTCTTTCTTCGTCTCCGTCAATCCATCCCTTGCGACAAGGATTGAGCAGCGCCTGGCGGAGCTTCAGCCGATGGTGGGAAGGGCATAGGCGAAAAGGGGACAGAAGGCATCAGAGAGAAAGGAGAGGAAAATGAAGATAGTAAGCCTGCTGGGAAGCCCCCGGGCAAAGGGAAACAGCTCGACCATTGCCAACCGCTTCACCGAAACCGCCGCACGGCTCGGCGCCGAGACGGTGACCTACGAGCTGAACTGTCTAACGTTCAGCGGCTGCCAGGGGTGTTACGCCTGCAAAAAGGGCCTTGATCAGTGCGTGCTGGAGGACGGCCTGACCGAGGTTCTTGCCGCAGTTCGGGAAGCCGACGTGGTGGTGCTCGCATCGGGTGTCTATTTCGGAAACGTCACGGCCCAGCTGAAGGCCTTCATTGATCGCTGCTTCTCCTATTTCAAGCCCGACTTCCACATCAGTCCGGAGCCGACCCGTCTGACGCCGAAGAAGCTCGTGTTCGTCATAACCCAGGGGAACCCGGACGAGGCGTCCTTTGCCGATATCTTCGCCGGCTACGACCCCTTCCTGAAGTGGCTGGGATTCGACGACACCCGCCTGATTCGCGCCTGCGGCATCGGCCCGATGTCCGTTGATGCGGTACCGGAAAAGGTTCTGCGGCAGGCGGAGGAAGCGGCGCGCTCCCTTGTGGCCTAACCGGGGGAAGGCGTACCGGTATCGTCTGGTGATGTCCGCAACAGGCCGGCCGGCGGGGGCTCCCCTCCCGATTTCCGGGCGTTTTCGTCTCCCGGGGGAGTCTCCTCCATGGAAACGGCGCTCCGTACCACCAGGTCCTTCAGGGTAACACCGTCCAGAGAAGCACGGATCCCGGCATCGCAGCGCGACAGCACATCCCGCGCCACTTCAGCAACGGCATCCCCTCGGCGGACCGGAAACTCTTCCCCCTGGCATCTGAGGTCTTTCAGAAATACATCGATGCGGATATGCTCCAGATCACGGGCGGGATAGTAGGCCTGCTCCCCCTCCTCCGCAACGAGATACTCGGCATCCACCAGCCTCGAAAGGACCTTCCGCACGGTTCGCGCCGGCAGATGATGTTCGTCGGCAAGACTTTCCGCTGTCCAAGGCCGTTTCTCGCGGTAAAAGGAGTCGGCCACGGACAGAAGGACAAGAAGCGCGGTTGCCTCCCGTGTCGCATAGCTGAGGTTTGCCGGCTCAAAGTCGTGCAGATACGTCTTCCTGTTCTGGTGGGCGACCACCACCTCCACACCGAAGAGAACGATCACCCAGCTGGTGTAGATCCACACCATGAAAACCGGGAGGGCCGCAAGAGTTCCGTAGATGGCGTTGTATTTGGCCACCCCTATCTGGAAATGGACGTATGCCCACTGGGCAACGATCCAGGCGCTGCCGGCCAGCACTCCGCCGAGGAGGGCGGACAGGGGCTTGACCTTGGTATTGGGAACCAAGCCGTAGAGGCAGACCAGTGCGAGACAGATGCTGAGGAAAGGAACCATCCGGAAGAAGATCAGAAGAGCGTCTCCGAAGTAGGCCGTTTCCAGCAGCCAGCGCACCAGGCTCCGGCTCTGAAGGCTGGTGGCGATGCTCATGGCCGCCAGCAGGAGAACCGGCCCCACCACCAACACGCTCAGGTAGTCGCTGAACTTCCGGACAACGGATCGGGTTTCCTCAACCCCCCAGATATCGTTGAATGCCTCTTCTATGGTGCCGAGGAGTGAAACCGCCGTGACGATGAGGGCGGCAAGGCCGATGGCGCCGAGGGACGCCATCTTGGTATTGTTGATGTAGGAGATGATCTTCGCGACCACGTCGCCTGAACCGACGGTCAACCGCTCGATTATGAGCGGCTCGAGAGCGTTTTGCACGCCGAATCCCTTCAAGACGGCAAAGGCGACGGCAAGGAAAGGAACCAGCGACAGGATGGTGGTGAAGGAGAGCGCAGAGGCCCGCACCAAGCACTTGTGCTCAAAAAAATTCCTGGTCACCGCCAGCATACCCCGCAGAGTCCGGACAGCATGCCGCTTCAGCGGGCTGAACTCATCGAGGCGGATACCGCGGCTCACACGATCCAGAAAAGCGAACAGGTCCTTGTCGTTACTCCGGCGCGCTCTCATATCCCCCCCTTGAAA
>JAAZOO010000509.1 GCA_012797715.1 Geobacteraceae bacterium
AACCCTTTTTAAACAAGGGGAAAAAGAAAACCCGTCACCCCGGAGAATGACCCCAGAGAGACGGGTTTGTCTTTTCTAAATGGTGGAGGTGGCGGGAGTCGAACCCGCGTCCGAAGATCATCCACAGAAGGCGTCTACATGCTTATACCGGTATTTGTTTTAACCGCATGAAGCTCCACCGGCCGGGATATTCATTTGGCGATCCCGCTGAAAATTCGCGTCGGGTCACGGGCGCTCCCCTCGGCTATCCCACTGAAATGACGATCCGTCCTCCCTCGTGGGAGAAGTTCGGCGGATCGTTAGCAGAACTAAGCTGCTAAAGCGTATTCGTAGTTGTCGGCGTTTAATTCGCCCCGGATTGTTTAACGAGCCACCCGGACCTCGGCATGCAACCTTTGCTTAGTACCCCCGTCGAAACCAGTACACCCCCTTATTTGAAACGCCATTTTCGGTCGATCTCGGTGTCAGCCTCGCCGCTCGTTGTGCGTCGTGGCGCTGCCACGACTCCGCCTCGCTTCTCTGCTTCCTTGACCTCGACTCGAAACTGTCGTTTCCTTTGCCATATCAGTTGTTAGTCCCTGTTCCTCTGCTTCAGCGCCTGAGCCATGTCGCGCTTGTGATCCTTCTGCTTCATGTCCTCGCGCTTGTCGTAGAGCTTCTTCCCCTTGGCCAGTCCCATCTCAACCTTGACCATGCCGTTCTTGAAGTAGAGACGCAGCGGAACCAGCGAGTAGCCCTGTTCGCGAATCTTGCTGAACAGCCTGGTAATCTCCTTCTTGTGAAGGAGAAGCTTGCGCATCCGGTCCGGGTCGTGGTTCTCACGGTTGCCGAAATCGTAGGGCGAGATGTGAAGGTTGTTGAGAAAGGCTTCGCCCCCTTTCACCAAGGCAAAGGAGTCGTTCAGGTTGGCCTTGCCGAGCCGGAGCGATTTCACCTCGGTACCGGTCAGGACCATCCCCGCCTCGAACTTCTCTTCGATGAAGTAGTTGTGATACGCCTTCTTGTTATTGCAGATTATCTTCTCGCTCATGTATGCCCATGATAACAAAACGGCCACAGACATGTCCAAGGAAAACATGCGCGTGACGGGGAAAAGCCGGGTTTACGCCGCGACCAGGGCCTCACCCCGGACGAAAACCTCTCGGATTCTGCCGTGTTCGATAATATCTTGGCTCAGGTCCCTGCCAGAATGGGAAGGGAGTTCCACGACCAGGAAGTCTCCCCGTTTCCCCTTTTCCAGGGAGCCAGTCTCTTGTCCCATGCCGATACACTCCGCACCGGAAAGGGTGGACATGCGCAACACCTCGGCGTGGGAAAAGTCATCGGGAAACTGCCGCAGCAGGAAACGCGCTTCATCCAGGATCGAAAGGGAATCATTGCTGGCCAGCGAATCCGTACCCAGCGCCAAGGGTATCCCGGCCCTTTTCAGCCGTCGCACAGGGGCCTTCCCCACATCCAGCTTCTCATTGCTGCGGGGGCAGAGCACGACCGCGACGCCTCGGGCCTTAAGCAGGTCCACTTCCGATGGGGACACATGGACACAGTGCACGGCGGTTGCCCCCGGCCTGAGGAGGCCGAATCCGTCAAGGTAGCCGGCCGGTGTCGTGCGGAGCGGCGCAGGCAGATACTCCATCCAGTCGACAAAAGGATACAGTTTTTCGGCGATTGCTCCGGAGGAGTCGAAGAGAAACGAAAGCTCATCACGGGATTCGGAGAGGTGCACCGCAAGAGGGAGTGAACGGCGCTCCGCCAGCTCCCTGACCGCCCTGAACAGAGCAGGGGACAGGGTATAGGGGGCGTGGGGGGAAACGCCGGGCCGGAAAGCCCCATCCCATTCCCGTCTCACGCTTTCGCAAATGGCGGAGAGAACGGTATCGCACCGGTCCGGGGCCTGACCGATTGCCTCCAGGTAGATGCGCCCGCCGAGAGGGGAACTCTGGTACAGCGGGAGCAGGGACACATCGGACAGAATTTCTCCCAGCGCCGTTGTTCCGGACTCCAGGGAGATGCGGATTCCCTCAAGGACCGATTGCTCCACTTCCCGGCGGGTAAGGGCCCGGCGAATCTTGATGACCTGAATGATCCAGTCGATATAGGTTCTCGGAGAATAATCGATTCCCTTTCGAATCTTCCAGGAGGGGAAGTGCGTCAGCTCCAGATGGCTGTGTGCATTCACCAGGCCCGGAATGATGGCGCATCCGGGGTACTCCGTTACCGGTCCGTCATGGAGCGCGGTAATGTGTTCACGCGTGCCCATGTCCGCAATCCTGCCGTTCTCGACGGCAATCGCTCCGCCTTCAAGGGACGGAGAGGAGACGGGATACAGATGAGATGCAGCGTAAATCTTCATGGGAGAGTCCAGGCCGGCAGTTCCGCGTGATTTTTCTTCAGACCGCACCTGAGTATTTGTACCAGAGAATGCCTCAAAATCAACCGAGGAACCCGCGGAAAGGGAACGGATCTCGGACCTCGGCTACCAGGAAACCGTGCGCAGATTGGCCTGCCCCCCCTTCTCCTTCCGCGAGGGCGTCATCCTGTTCCTTTCGTCGACGAAAACGAGCTTTGGCTCGTGCCGGCGAGCCTCCTGCTCATCAAGGGAGACGAAACTGGCAATAATTACCAGGTCGCCCGGCGCAACCAGCCGGGCTGCGGCGCCGTTCACGCAGACGACCCCGGAGCCCCTTTGCCCCTCAATGGCATAGGTTTCTAGCCGATTTCCGTTCGTTACGTCCCAGATGCAGACCGCCTCATAGGGGAGTATGTCGGCGGCATCCATCAGGTCCCTGTCGATGGTCACGCTTCCCTCGTACTGCAAGTCAGCCCCGGTCAGAGTTGCCCGGTGGATCTTGCTCTTCAGCATTTTTCTTTCCATGTAATACCCCTTCCCACAATGACATTGTCAATCAGCCTGGTCGTGCCGATGCGCACGGCCACTGCCAGGAGCGTATGATCGTCCGCAACTTCCCGTTCTTCCAGACTTTCGCCGTCGCGGAACTCGACATAGTCGACACGCGCATCGGGCTCCCTTTCCAGAATCCCCAAAACCTCTTCACGCAGTGCGGCCACAGACACCACACCCGAACGATACAGGGTTGAAGCGGAGTACAGGGCGCGGGAGAGGCAGAGGGCGCTCTGCCTCTCCGCCGAGGAGAGGTAACTGTTGCGGGAGCTCATGGCAAGGCCATCCGGCTCGCGAACCGTCGGCATACCCACTATCTCCACTTCCATGTTCAGGTCAGCCACCATACGGCGGATTACCGTCAGCTGCTGGTAATCCTTTTCTCCGAAAAAGGCGAAGGAGGGCTTGACGATGTTGAAAAGCTTGGCGACAACCGTGGTGACGCCCCGGAAATGGCCCGGACGGGAGGCTCCGCAGAGGGGGAGAGAAACCGTCTCAACGTTCACCCACGTCTGAAACCCGGCCGGATACATCTCCCGCGCCGGGGGCGCAAAGATGATGTCCACACCGCAGTCCCGGGCGATCCTTCTGTCCCGGCCCAGGTCGCGGGGGTATGACTCGAAATCTTCTCCCACGCCGAACTGGGTGGGGTTCACAAAAATGCTCAGCACCAGCAGATCTCCCCGCCTTCTTCCTTCCCGCATCAGGGAGGCATGCCCTTCGTGGAGAAAACCCATGGTGGGGACGAAAGAAATTGTAGCGCCTTCCGCACGCGCCGCGGCCGCCCTTTCCTTCATCTCACGTACGGAGGTTATGATGAACGGTTCAGACAAACGAATGCTCCTCGGTGGGAAATTTCCCCTCCTTCACCTCGCTGGAGAAACGGGCGGCAGCGGCGGAGATGACGGACTTCACGTCGGCGTACTGCCTGACGAACTTGGGTGAATACTTCTCGCACAGGCCGAGGATATCGTGGATGACCAGGACTTGGCCGTCGCAGAACGGTCCTGCGCCGATGCCGATGGTCGGGATATCCAGCTCTCCGGTTATCCGCCGGGCCAGCGAAAGGGGGATTCCCTCCAGGACAACGGCAAAGGCCCCTGCCTCCTGCACTGCGACAGCGTCGGCAAGCAATTTCTCCCCTGCGCTTTCCGTTTTCCCCTGCACCTTGTATCCGCCCATGCGGTGAATCGACTGGGGTGTCAGGCCGATGTGGGCCATAACGGGTATATCCATATCAACCAGTGCCCGGATACTGTCCACAACGTTTACGCCCCCCTCCATCTTCACCGCTTCCGCTCCGCCGTCCTTGATGAGCCTGCCGGCGTTCTCACGGGCATCACGGAGATCGACCTGATAGGAGAGAAAGGGGAGGTCCGCCACCAGGAGCGCCTGCGGTTTCGCACGCGCAACCGCCCGGGTATGGTACAGCATCTCCTCCATGGTGACCGGAAGAGTCGTATCGTACCCGGACACGACAACACCCACGGAATCGCCGACGAGCAGGATGTCGATACCGCACCCATCGAGAATTCTTGCGGTCGGGTAGTCGTAGCAGGTAAGCATGGAGATTTTTTCTCCCGCCTGCTTCATCGTGCGGATATCGAGAATGGTCTTCTTGCGTTTCAAGGTACTCTCACCTCCACCCACAAAAAAACGCCCTCCCGGATAGGGGGCGTTTTTGCATATCGAAACGGGAGGGAAAGTTCCCGCGTCAGATCGGCTATCGCCTCCCGTCCCGGTTCAATGGTGAATCCAGGCGGTATGGGAATCTGCTGCTGCAAGACATGCATAAAGGCCGCAGCGGCGGATCTTCTGCATGCCGGTACTTTGTACCACATCAGGGGGCAAAAGACCAGCGGATTTTAGGGGGAAACCCCCTTCATAATCTCCAGTTCCTCAACTACCGCGCTGCTCTGCTTTCTGCGCAGCTCCATGGTGGCGAACATTTCCTCGCTCGTTTTCATGTGGGAATCGACGGATGCCTCGATTTCGGATCCGTCACGCTGCTGGGCTTCAGTGGCCCGCA
The DNA here is from genome assembly GCA_012797715.1 of Geobacteraceae bacterium. Lineage (GTDB taxonomy): Bacteria > Desulfobacterota > Desulfuromonadia > Geobacterales > Geobacteraceae > RPRC01. The sequence goes on from JAAZOO010000509.1 coordinate 4,929, forward strand.
CCACATTGACCGCCATGCTCTTGATGGATTCTATCGATCTGAGAATGTTTTTCGTTGCCTCGGATTGTTCCTTTGAAGCGTTGTAAATCTGGGATGCCATGGCGCTGACATCTTCGATGGACTGGGTAACGAGCTTGACACCCTGAACCTGCTCGGCGGTCGCCGTCTTGATCTGCTCGGTCATGTCCATGGAACGAACGGCGCTTTCGTTGATGATCCTCAGGGTTTCTCCCGTTTCGTGACCGATCTCCACACCCTTTTGCACCAGCTCCTTGGAAAAGGTTATATTCCTGGCCGCAGTATCGGAATCGGTCAGGATATAGGAGATAATCACTTCAATCTAGCCCGTGATTTGACCGGTCTGCTGGGAAAGCGCCAGCATCTCTTCCGCCACAACCCCGAAATCCTTGCCGAACTCACCAGCCTGGGCTGCGATAATGGAAGCGTTCAAGGCAAGGAGATTTGTCTTTTTCGTTATGTCCTTGATTACCTTTACGATGCTGCCGATCCTTCCGCTGTTGCTGCTCAGGCGCATAATCCCCTCAAAGGAGATGTCCACTGATTTCTGTATCTCGGCGAGCGCCGTAATTGTTTCCTGAACACCCTCCCGTCCCCTGTCGGCCTGGAGGGTAACCTGCCTCGAGACCTCATGGGAAACGGCAGCGTTCTTTTCAACGTTCTTGATGGAAGCATGCATCTCTTCCATGGCAGCAACGGTTTTGTCGATAGTCGTGGCGAGAAAGTTCAGATTGTTGGTAACCTGGTCGATGGAAACGGAGATCTGACCGGCTGCGGAGCTGGTTTCCTCCACGGAAGACATGACGCTTTCCGACGCACGGGATATCTTTGCGGTCCCGTCGAAAAGGGAATCAATGGCGGACTTCAGGTTGTGGACGGTCCGGGAATAGGTCTCCCGTTTCAGGAAAAAATCGGAGAACGTCTTTTCCAGCTCGGTCGTGAGGGAATCAATGGCTTTCAGAAGATTGATGCGGGTGATGGCGGCTGCCGCCTGTTCGGCGAACAGCCTGATGGTATCCTCGTCGCTCTCGTTGGCAATGCGCCTGCTGTAAGCATTGTCGATTCCGAAAAGGCCGACGGACTCACCCTTTACGACAATGGGGCAGAGAAAGAAGCTGCGGGAGCGGAGCGGCTTGATCCCGTCATAGGGAGGCTGGAGGCAGTACTCCTGGGGGCAGGCCCCCATGTCGTCAATCCGATACAGCTTCCGTTCGGAAAAGGCTTTGAAGATAATCCCTATCCTCTTGTCCAGGGGAAGGACAATGTCATCCACAGCGTAGCCGTCGCTTCCCGTTGCCATGAGGAAGCGGAGAT
>JAAZOO010000510.1 GCA_012797715.1 Geobacteraceae bacterium
ATCCAGAAGAAGTACTTCGTGGAAAGCAGGATCGCCAAGCGGATGGAAAAGGCTTCCATCAAGGCGCCCGCTGACTATATCCGACTGCTGAAAAGCGGGACCGCGGGCGCCACTGAGCTGAAACAACTGCTCAACGACCTTACCACGAACGAGACATACTTTTTCCGCAACCCTCCCCAGTTGAAGGCGCTGGAAAACCAGCTTCTTCCGGAAGTGGCCGCACCCAAGGAAAAGATCGGATTCCGCAAGCTCCGTATCTGGAGCGCGGGTTCTTCCTCCGGGGAAGAAGCCTACACCCTTGCCATGGTCCTTCTGGAAAAGCGGGATACCTTCCTGAAGAACTGGGTGTTCGACATCGTCGGGACGGACATAAATGACGAGGTCCTGGCAAAGGCGAAGGAGGGTGTCTACAACTCGTATTCGGTGCGGCACGTGCCCGACTACTACATGCGGAAGTACTTCAAGAAGGAATCGGGAGAACGGTTTGTCATTTCGCCGGAGGTGAAGAAGCTGGTCACATTCCAGCATCTCAACCTGTACGACGACAACAAAATGATCTTCATGAAAACCTTCGACTTCATCTTCTGCGCCAATGTTCTTATCTATTTCGACATGGCCTCGAAGTCCAAGGTCGTACAGCATTTTTACAACAACCTGCAGCCCTATGGCTACTTTTTCGTAGGCCAGTCGGAATCGCTCCACGGGGTGAACGACAAATTCAAGACGGTTCATTTCCCCGGCGGATTCGCATACAAAAAGTAGGGGCAGAGGAGGATACCAGTGAAGAACGACAGCATGCTGGCAGAAGCGCAACAACTGGTCAAGGGGATCCATGAACTTCCCACCATTCCGGAGATCGCGACAAAAGTTCTGGACATGTTCGACAGGCCGGATGTTGAGCTGGAGGAGCTGGCGGAAACCATCCTGGTCGACCAGGTCATGGCATCGCGGGTCATCAAAATCGTCAACTCCCCTTTCTTCAAGCCGATGCACGAAATCAAGTCCCTGAAACGCGCCCTCATCTACCTCGGCTTCCGCCAGATCCGCCATATCGCCCTGACCTGTTCCATCATCGACGCATTCGACGGGAAAAGCGGCGTGTTCGACATAAAGACATTCTGGGAGCACTCGTTCGGCGTCGGGGTCGTTTCCAAGATTATCGCCCAGCGCATCCGCTATCCCGAGATCGAAAAAGCCTATATCGTGGGGATTGTCCACGACATCGGCGAGGTGTTCCTGAGCTACTATATGAAGGATATGTTCCAGAAGGTGGTGGACCAGCTCCAGGGCACACCCCGGGGGTTTATCGAAGTGGAAAAGGAGGTTCTCGGGACAACTCACTGCGAACTGGGTTTCTGCCTGGCGAAAAACTGGAACTTCCCCACGGACTACTGCGACGTGATTGCACACCACCACTCCCCGCAGGATGCAACCTGCGACCCAACCCTGGCCGCGATCGTGAATCTCGCGGACCTCTTCTGCTCCGTGCGGCACCTTGATTACGGCGGCAGGGAATGGGTCAGCTTCAACCTTGCCGAGGAACCCGCGTGGGATATACTGAAAAACTTCTCCCCCAATTTCGGAGATATGGATGTGGAACGATTCTGCTATGAGCTGGACGAAAGGGTTCCCGAAGTTCAGGACCTGGTAACTTCCCTTTTTGAAGGCATGATAAAAAAGTGAGGTTTCATGATCCCTCCAAAAAACAAGAGAATCCGGGTACTTATTGTCGATGATTCATCTTTCATGCGGATGGCTATCCGCCGGGTCCTTGACAAGGACCCGGATATTGAGGTCGTCGGAACCGCGGTGGACGGGTCGGAAGGCGTACGCAAGGCGCTGGAGCTGAAACCGGACCTGGTTACCATGGATGTGGAAATGCCCGTCATGGACGGCATTTCCGCACTGAAGCAGATCATGGCAAAGGAGCCGACCCGGGTCATCATGGTCTCCACCCTCACGAACGAGGGTGCCCAGGCGACCTTTGACGCACTGGAAGCCGGCGCCGTCGACTATATCCCGAAAAACATCACCGATTCCACCGTTGCCCAGAATATTTTCCGGGAGGAGCTCCTGAAAAAGGTCAAGGGCGCGGTCCGGTCATCGGGGGCACGGCGCGGTGCAATTATTCCGGCACGGCAGGAAGCCGTTGTCAGGCGCGTCGCTGAAGCGAAGATACCGAAGACGAGAATCAACTATGTGGGAATCGGGGCGTCCACCGGAGGGCCGGTCGCGCTCCAGGAAGTGTTGTCGCGGATTCCGGTCAACTTCCCCTACGGCATCATGGTGGTGATCCACATGCCGAAGGCCTTTACCGGCCCCTACGCGGACCGCTTGAACGCAAAGTGCTCCCTCACCATCAGAGAGGCGAAGGATGGGGAGATACTCAAGCCCGGAACCGCGCTCATCGCTCCTGGAGGGCAGCACACCATCCTTGCCCGGCGTCCCGGCGGAATCACCGTGCACCAGGTTCCCACCAGCGACTATCCCACATACACGTACGTCCCCTCCGTTGACCTGATGATGTCTTCCCTGGCCGACGCCTGCGGCGGGGCCATGCTCGGCGTGGTGCTGACGGGGATGGGAAACGACGGCTTCAAGGGGATGCAGCACCTGAAGAGCAAGGGTGGAGTAACCGTGGCGCAGGACGAGGCCACATCCACCATTTACGGCATGCCGAGGGCCTGCATCGAGGGAGGGGTCGCGGATGTCGTCCTCCCCCTGGATCAGATAGGATTCGAGATTACAAAAATAGCGGATGCCAACCGGCGCTGAAAATACTTCCGTACAGGAAAGAGTGTAGAATATGAACAGTGACCTGGAAAAGACCATTCTCTCCGCCGGAGACCTTCCCACGATCCCGGTGGTCGCCACCAAAGTGATGCAGCTCATCGAGAGCGATCGGGCAACGGCCGAAGAGATATCGAAAGTAGTCTCTTCAGACCCCGCGGTTGCGGCCCGGGTTCTGAAGATTTCCAACTCCTCTTTTTACGGGCGTCAGGGGACGATACAGAACCTGTCACAGGCTATCGTGCTCTTAGGCTTCACAACCCTGAAGAGCATTGTGGTTACCGCCTCGGTGCGTCAGGTGTACCAGCCCTTCGGCCTCACCGAAAAAATGCTGTGGGAGCATTCCTTCGGCGCCGGACTGGCGGCCCGCACCATCGCGTCCAACGTGGCTGGAGTGGATCAGGAGGAAGCATTTCTGGCGGGGTTGTTCCACGATATCGGCAAGGTCATCATGAACAACCATGACAGGGCCAAGTTCCAGTCGGTCATGGAGAGATGCTACAACGAAGAACTCCTCTTCACCGAAGCAGAGAAGCTCGTCTATCCGTACACCCACGAACAGGTGGGCTCGCTGGTCATCAAGAAGTGGAATTTCCCCCAGTCGCTCACGGAGTCGGTTCTCCATCACCATACGTTCGCCTTCACGGACCTGAGCGACATGTCCCTGCTCAATCTGACATCGGTTGTCAATCTCGCCGATCAGTTCTGCCTCAAGCTGGGCATCGGCCAGAGGTGCCCCATGGAAGACCTTCCGCTTGCCGGCACCAAGGCAGTCGGATTCCTGGGGCTCGATGATGAAAAGGTCAACCGCCTCCTAGACGATTTCCGGGCCGCCTATGAAACCGATACAAGCAGCCTGACCGCGGCCTCATGAGAAACGGAGCAGCGTAGACACGGAAAAGGGTCCTCAACGGACCCTTTCTCTTGGCCATTCTTCTGCTCGCCCCCCCTCGCACCACCGGCCGTCCCTATTTTATCCGTACGATGCGGGGGTTCCCCTTCCCGGCCCCGTCACCCGTGGACACCTCACCCGACCGGATCCCGCACGGATATGCGCACACCCTGTTCCGGCCGTTTCTCTTGGCCTCGTACAGAGCCTTGTCGGCCCGCATTTCCAGTTCCTTGACACTGCACAGGCTCCGCGCCGAGCGGTGGGCAATACCTACGCTGGCGGTCACCGTGATGCTCCGGCCGTTATAGGTCACCAGGGTTCGTTCCAGATTTTCCCGGATCCGCTCGCCCACCTCCAGGGCGACATCAAGGGACACGTCGGGCAGCATGGCGGAGAACTCCTCCCCTCCGCTGCGCGCCACCAGGTCCGACCCCCGCGTGCTTTCCCGGAGGACGCGGGCCACGGTTTGGAGCACCAGGTCACCGGCGGGATGACCGTGGGTATCGTTTATCTGCTTGAAGTGATCCAGATCGATGATGAGGAGCGACAGAGGCTTCACCTGTCTCTTGCGGCCTTCCAGCTCGAGCATCTCTTCCAGAACCCTCCTGTTGAACAGTCCGGTGAGCCCGTCGCGCATGGACAGGTCCCGCACTTTTTCGTATTCCAGGGAGTTGTGGAGGGCGGAGGCGAAGCTTTCCATCATGCCCTCCAGCATGGCACTGGAAAAATGGCTGATGAAATTGAATTCCGAGTAGACGGTTACACTCCCCAGATTCCCTGGAAGGGCAAGGAAATGGGTGTTTCCGAATACCAGGCTCCCCTCCGGAGCTTGCAGGCCCAGGGAACGGAACCCCTTCACATGGTGAGGGCGCAACCCGGTGTGGTTGCTCAGTATCGCCGATACTTCCCGATGGGATGTTTCCAGATCAAGGGGAGAGAAGGCCATGATTCTCTCTTCTCCGCCCGTTGCCAGCGACACGACCATGAGGTTGAAACGAAAATACCGGTATATTCTGCTCGACGCCGCCTCGAGGACGTCTTCCAGGATCAGCGTAGAATTGACCGCCCTGAAGAAATCGGCCAGAAACGACATCTCCTTCAGTTTCCTGCGAAGCTCCATGACATCGCAAACGCTGTTGACAAGAAGGCCGAGCCTCCCGCCGGGTCGCTCTTGTTCGTCTCCCCCGCCCTGGGGGATTATTGGGGAAATTTCCCTGGTCATACCGTCACCTCCCCTGCCTGCACCGGACGTCACCTCTCATCGGGATCCACATCATCTTCCTCCACCAAGGAACGTCTCCTCGCCTCATCGGAAATGGTCACGGAATCGTGATCCTCGTCATGGTGGGAGCGATACAAGATTCTGTCCCGCTTCCTTGCAGGACCCGCGCCATTCCCCGACACAGCAGCCGCATCACCGACTCTCACGACACTCTCGGTCATTTCCGTATCCTCTCCCATTCCCTGCCGTTTGTATAGGAAACGTATCGGCACGGTCGCGGCATGCTTTAGCGAAAAAGACGGCCGGGGAAAACACGCCCGGGAAACTCCCCGGAAGTCCCGGCATTCGGCACTTTCATCTTTTCTGACCCGCTATTCAAAATTTTGACATGGGGTGAAAAATTCCATTCAAGATCCGGGAGAGCATGCCGATACGATACACAGTCCAAATGGTGTTGAATCGAGCTCGAAAGATGTTTGCGGCTACGGGAGGAGGAAAATGGACGCGTCGTCATCGGCAACCAAAATGTTTTCGGCCCTGCAGTCGCAGCAGAGCCTGCGCAGCCAGATCGCGACAACCCTGCTCTCCAGCGGCCTCACCCTCTATCAGGACGGAAACTACACACATGCTGTCGCCGCATTCAAGCAGGCGTCGGCCTACGTGCCCGAAAACACGGATGCCTATAATTACGCCGCCAAAGCCTACTTGAAGCTGGGGAAAACCAAGGAAGCCGTCGATTCCTACAAGATATCCCTGTCCATCGACCGTTCGCAGAGCGACATCTGGGTAGAACTGGGGAATGTCTACTATTCCGAGAAACGGTATGCGGAAGCGGAAAACGCATTCAAGACCGCCGCCCGGTACGACCCCACCGACACGCTGGCCCCCTACACTCTCGGCCAGCTCTACCTGCAGACGGAACGGTATTCCGAAGCTGAAAACCAGTTCAAGAAAGTCATCAAGATGACTCCCAAGGACGGCAACGTCTACTATGCCCTGGGAACCGCCTACAACAAGATGGGACGCCACGATGAGGCTGTCACGCAACTGGAAAAGGCGGTCACCCTGAAGAAGGACTTTGCCCTGGCACGCTTCGAACTGGGCACGGCATACCTGGGACTCGAGGATAGGGAAAAGGCCCAGGAACAGCTTGAAATTCTGAAAGATCTGGACACATCCTTATCCGCGGAACTGGAAAGCGACCTCTCCTCGCCGAAAATATCTTTCTTCCATTCCGGCAAAAGCACCTTTAATCCCCTTCTGGGGGCCGGGACCCCTCTCGCATTCCTGAGCGCCGACCTGCTCGCTCCAAACTCGAGCAAGGACTTCACCATGACCTTCCAGTTCGACTCGGAAATGGATGCCTCCTCGGTCATGAAAATCACCAACTGGTCCATCAGCAAAGCCTCCGGTGGAGAGGCCGGGTACTACAACAACGGCATCACCCTTTACCCGCAGAAAGAGGCCGTGATCTCACCCCTACCGAAAAGCGTCACCTACGACGCCACCACCTACCAGGCGACCGTTACCTTCTCCATCGCGCAGAACCCCTACGGAACCGCCGTCATCGATCCAAAGCACCTGGTTTTCAAATTCTCCGGCACGGACATCAACGGCAAGAAGATGGACCCCACCGCGGATCAGTATGACGGGTTCAAGGGCGGGATGTTCTGAAATTTCCAATCCGATAGTTTGTTGGTAACTCCTCAAACTCATCATTGGAGATGTCATTTCACTGCTAAAGATACACCTGCTACTTACATGTGGCACTTATAATGCATAATGACGTTAAGTGCTTATTTGTACGATATTTTACGCTTATATACTGTAATCTTTGCCGAAATCTGACAAGGCGGATATACCATGACGACAACGAGTCATCAGAATGGAAACAAGTTAGATCGCAACCTTCGACTATCTAACCTCGGAAAGATCACGATTGGAATACACCCACACCCAAAAGACCCCGAGCGTTACCATGAGAAATGGGCCGATTTTCTCAGCAAGCAGGGAGTAAACGTCCGATGGGTAAATCTTCTATCAGAAAATGCCCTTGAACAGGCAACAGAATGCGACGGCATAATGTGGCGATGGCTTCACAACTGGCAGGACAAACAATCCGCCAGACAAATTCTTCAAATAATTGAACACTATCTTGATATTCCTGTTTTTCCTGATCAAAGGACTTCATGGCACTATGATGAAAAGGTTTCACAATTCTATCTCCTGAAAGCTATTGACGCGCGAGTTCCAGACGCCTGGGTCTTCTGGGACAGGCAAGAAGCTATTTCATGGGCACAGACAGCGAGGTATCCGCTTGTTTTCAAGCTATCAGTCGGTGCTGGTTCAGCCAATATTCTTATTGTTAACACCGTCTCAGAAGCGGTTTCTCTTATAAACAAAGCCTTCAATGGCGGAATATTTCCCTACACGATGAATGAATTTCGCTCGGAAACTGCCGGCCCTCGACCTCCACACTGGAAGCCCGAATTCGATTACGTTTATTTTCAGGAATTCCTGCCGGGCAATGATTTTGATACAAGAATAACAATAATCGGGGATCGTGCTTTCGGTTTTCGCCGATTCAACAGACCCGGTGACTTTCGAGCTTCGGGCAGCGGGCTGATTGACTATACAACGGACAAGATTGATAGAAGGTGCGTAGAAACAGCTTTTTCGGTTTCCGAGCGTTGCGGATTCACATCAATGGCATACGACTTCCTCTACAAAGATGGTTATCCATGTATTTGCGAGATAAGCTACACTTTCAACGATGAGGCAGTCTTTAACTGTCCAGGGCATTGGCAGCGCGATTTGCAATGGCACGAAGGGCATATTTGGCCTGAAAAAGCCCATGTCGATGACTTTCTCGAACGCATCAAAAACAGGATCTCGGTACCAGGCAGGAAACCAGCGGTTATAGGCTCAACAGGTGAAAGGCAAATAAACGTTGAGCTGACGCCCCTGAAAGCAATAGAAATTTTAATATTTTACGATGAGGCTGGCTGGGCATGGTGGCATCGGGCACATAATATAAAATCATGCATATCCGACAAGTACCAGATAACGATAAAGAAAATTGGAGATGATATCAATTTTGAACAATATGATTTGATTTTACTTTTCGAATCATATCTTTATGAAAAGATATCATTTGCGCCCCGCAATAAAATTATTGTCGGATCGAGCACTCTCAAAACCCTTCCTCGTGCCATAAATGATTATATATCGAATCGTTTTGCTGCATTCGTAGTAAATAACAAAGAAGCCTACGATAGACTTTCGGGAATTCCATACAGTTACTGCTGTCAAAATGGTGTGGACGAATCCTTGTTTTATTATAAATATCCAAGATGCGATGAGTTCACAGCTTGCTGGGTAGGAAACAATTCCTCAATAAACAATAAGGGACTGGACTTGATTCAGGAGGCATGTAGAATTGCAGGAGTCAAATTATCCGTACTTGACCAAAGTGTCAATGTTTACAACGGAAATCTTCTGTCACAGGAAGAATTAAGGGATTCTGTTTATCATCGTTCAACATGCTATATATGCGCATCTGAAATGGAAGGAACGCCGAATCCGGCGCTCGAAGCATTATCATGCGGTTTGCCTGTCATTTCGACACGGGTTGGTAACATGACGGAAATTATTATTGACGGCTACAATGGCTATTTGGTCGAAAGAACCGTCGACAGTATAGTGGAAGCTATTAATACACTCAAGGCATTGAATCTCGAAAAAATATCCCTTAATGCGAGAAATTCGATATGTAACGGTTGGACATGGAAACATCAGGTAGTTAAATATGAGCAAATGTTTGAAGCTG
>JAAZOO010000511.1 GCA_012797715.1 Geobacteraceae bacterium
CCTGGCGGAAGGACCTGAAACTGCGTAATCCCCACACGGTCCCGCTGACCCTGAAGGTGACGATTGGAGAAGACCGGCTGACAGCGGGCTTCTGGTCGGTGGAAGCGCGCCCGTTCCGCGTGACGATACTCTCCGACATCCTGCCCGTGGAGCCGGAGGCGGTGGTGTCCGGTGCGGGAGGGATGCCCGGAACCGTCGTCCAGCACGGCGGGAGAGGGTATTCGGTCATCACCCGCCGTTGTCTCGTGCGGGAGGGGAGGGGCACGGAGGAGATCCTGTCCCGGGACTTTTATCCGCCTCCCAGCAGGATCCTTGCCGGTGAGGGTCCGTGACATGTGGAAGGGAAAAGGGGAGAGGAACGGGGATCCGGGAACGGGGCTCAAGGGGGGAGGATCGCGCAGCGGGGTGCGGGGAGGAGAGAGCCTGCCTTCCCTGGTCAGGCTGGGGGTGGCGCTTTTCCCTTTCCTGGTACTTGGATGGTTTTCCATGGTCCGGGCTGATGGGTCTGCGGCGGCGGAAACAGGGTCCGGCCCGTCCCCGTTCCCGTCCGGAACCCTCTCCCATTCCCGGCTCCGTTCCGATACCGTCAGGCAGCAGGAACTGCTGCGGTACGCCAAGGGGATATTCCTGGCGCGGCTCGGATTCGGCGGGGGCGTTGCCCCTCCCCTGTGGGCGGCGGGTGTCCGGAGGGCCTGTTTTGTCACCTTTTTTTCCGGAAAAAGGGTGATCGCCTGCTCCGGAGGGTTCCTTCCCCGTACCCCTGACCTGGCACGGGAGATCGAGGAGAATGTGCGGCAGGCACTCCACCTGGACCGGCGCGCGGCACGCATCGACGGGAAGGCCGCACGTGCCGCACGGGTTCTGATTACCTTTCCGGGCGAACCCCGCCCTGTTGCATCGTACCAAGCCGTTGATCCCACGCGCCAGGGGCTGTTCGTGGAAAACGAACGCTGGGGCGTGGCAATCGTCCCCGGCGAGGCAAAGACCGCATCCTGGGCCTTCCGGGAGGCGCTGCGCCGGCTTGGGGAACGTGACCCGTCACGGGTGCGGCTGTTTGCGTTTGACGCATGGGGGATACAGTCGGAAAAACGTAGCGAGTGAACAATAGCTCCCTACTCATCACTTCCTTTGAATGGAAATCAAGGAGGGCTTGCCGTGAAATCGTTTCTCGTGGGACTGTTCGTTCTGACAGCTATTGGTTTGGCCCTTTTCTCCGCGCCGGTTTCGGCGGAGCAGGGAAAGGGAAAGGGGAAGGGAACCGTGGAAGGGACCGTGCTGTCCGCGGAAACCAACCAGCCCGTTGCCGGCGTTTCCCTGGAATTCCGGCGACGCTATCCCAAAAAGCCTCCCGTGACTCACCGGAGGGCCACCGACGGGGCCGGAAAGTTCACGGCCTCTCTCCCGGTCGGCACCTATGAGTGCCTGATCCGGAAGGAGGGGTTCGGTACGCGCAGCGAGAGCGTCCAAGTCAGACCCGGCGAGACGACGCAACTGCCGGTACCCCTCAACCGGGAGGCGCGCATCGCAGGACGGCTCGTGGATTCGGCGGGCACGCCGCTTCCGGGCATCTCCGTTACCTTCGGCAGGAGGGAGACCTCGGTAACGGACGCGGCGGGCCACTTCACCGTTTCCTCCCTGGATGCGGGGTGGTACGAACTGGGTGTGGACTCCTCCGCGTGTGTCGCGGAAAAACCGGTCTCCCTTTCCGTGGCGGCAGGGGAGAAAAGGGATGTGGGAGCAATCACGCTGCGCCGGTCCGGAGCCGTGACCGTGCGCCTGGCAACCGCTGACAGGCGCGCCTCCCGTTTCCTTTCCGGGATCGAGGTCACCCTGTCCGGCGCTTCCGCCTACCGCTCCGGGAAAACCGATGCCAAGGGAACCATTGCGTTCCCCAAGCTCCCGCCCGGCTCCTATACGGTTGAATCGTCCGATGTGCGGCTGACCGAGTCCAAGGCCTCCGTGGAGGTTGTGGAAGGGAAAAGCGTGTCGGTGCGCATGCCCGTGGCTCTCAGGCCGCCGTTCCTTTCCCTGGATGATTCCGGACGGGTGATCCTTCCGGGAACGGCCCTTCCGGTCAGCCTGCGGGGCCTGTGGGTCGACCGTGCCCGGCTCGCGGTCTATGCCGTGGACCAGGCACGCCTGATGGACGGGATGGTTGACCCGGACCGGCCGGAAACCATCCCCGCAGGGGCACTGACGCGGGTCAGGGAGCAGGACGTTCCCCTGGACAAGGCGCGCCATACGGTATTCCGGAACGCGTCCCTGAAGCTGGATCCGCTTCCCCCCGGATTCTACCTGCTGGAGGCTGTCGGGAGCGGGGCCTCGGAAAGGTCCACGTTCCTCGTGACCCGGTTCGGCCTGGTGGCAAAGGCGTCTCCCTCCGGGATACTCCTTTTCGGCGCCGATCTCCTGGACGGCCGCGCCCGCCCGGGGGCCGAGATACGGGTTCTTCCCGTGGGCGGCGGGTCGCAGTCCGGGATCAGGGGGACGACCGACGCTTCCGGACTTTTCTCCCTTGGGGAACTTCCCGGAAAGGTGAGGGTGGTCGGCTGCGCGGACGGCAGCCTGGCGCTCCTGAACCTGGCCCGTGAGGAAGCGGCAGAAGAGGGGGTTCCCCTGAAGGGGTACCTGTACACGGAACGTCCTGCGTACCGGCCGGGCCAGACCGTCTATTTCAAGGGGGTTCTCCGGAAAACGGTGGGCGAGGGATACGCGCTTCCCGCTCCGGGGACAGTGCGCGTGGTCGCCACGGACAGCGGCGACCAGACCCTGTTTGAAAAGGAGTACCGGCTTTCCTCCACCGGTTCCTTTCACGGCCAGTTCGTCCTTCCGACGCAGCCGCCCCTCGGAGACTATATCCTGAAGGCGGAAACGGGGGGGCATGCGTGGCAGACCTCCTTCACGGTCCTCGAGTACCGCAAGCCGGAGTTCGAGGTGCGGGCATCCGCGCCCGGCAGATTCCACGTGGCCGGAGACCCCGTGACGGTTACGGTCACGGCCCGCTACTACTTCGGCGCTCCGGTGGCCGGCGCCAAGGTCGGGTACCGCATTTACTCACGGCCCTACTACCGTTTCGACGACGGCGGATTCCCGGGGGGCGAAGGGGACGAAGAGGACTCCCCCTCCTACGGGTACGCGGATTTTCTCGGTGAAGGCGAGGCAATCACCGACGCTTCCGGCACGGCGTTCCTTTCCCTCACCACCCAGCCCAACGACGCGGCCCGCGCCTATTCCGTGGAGGTGGACGTGACCGACACGGCAGGAAGGGAGGTTTCCTCCACGGCCGCCTTCACGGTGACGCCGTCCCTGATAGCCCTTTCCATCGCCCCCCTTTCCTACCTGTCATCGCCGGGGCGCCCCATCGACCTGAAGGCGACAGCCTCCACCTGGGAAGGGAAGCCCCTGCGGGCAAATCTGGACATCAGCGTGGAAGAGCAGGTCTATGACAAGAAAACCCACCTGTCTTCGTACCGGAAGGCGGATGAACTGCGTGTCGCCACGGACGAAAACGGCAGCGCCCTGTTCAGCCATACCTTTCCACGCCCCGGCTACTGGCGGGTCACCGCGACCACGGTGGACGAACGGGGGCTGAAGTCGGTCGCCCAGGGATGGATCTGGGTTTGGAAGCACGGCTTCGCCTGGGACAGCTCATACCGGGAGCTGAGCGTCGAGTTCGACAAGAAGGGCTATCGACCCGGCGAGACCGCCCGCCTCATCGTGAAGAGTCCGGCTCCCGGAGCGTCGCTCCTCCTGACGGTGGAAGGGAGGGGCATCTACTCCTCGCGGGTGGTGCCGCTCACCGGAGCCGTGCAGGTAGTTGAGCTGCCGGTGACCGCGGAGCATGCGCCGTATGTTTTCGTATCGACGGTGCTCATCGACGGGGGGCGCTTCTACTCCCGGACCAAAACCCTTCGTGTGGACTCCAGGCCGGACCTGCTGGAGGTGAAGGTCGCCGCGGAAAAACCGGTCTATGCGCCGGGCGAAACGGTCCGTCTTTCCGTGTCCGCGGCAGGGAGCGACGGCGCACCGAGGGCCTCGGAGCTTTCCCTGGCGGTAGTCGACGAGGCCCTGTACGCAGTGGCGCCGGAGCGGCGGGCCGACATCTACCGCTTTTTCCGCGGCACGCGTGAACACCTGGTCACGACCCTGAATTCCTTTCCGCGCGTCTACCTGGGCGGCGCGCCCAAGGCGGCGGCAGCCGCGTCCGCGGACGATCAGCTGCGGGGTATCAAGGTGCGCAAGGTCTTCAAGGATACCGCCTTCTGGCTGCCGGTCCTCTCGACCGGAGGGGACGGACGCGCCACTGCCGAGTTTGCGCTTCCCGACAACCTCACCACCTGGCGCGCCACGGCGGTGGCACATACCGACCGCAGCGAGTTCGGTTCCGGCCGGGGCACGTTCATCTCCCGTCTCGACGTCATGGCCCGGCTGCAGCCGCCGCGCTTCCTCACGGCGGGGGACCGGATCCGCATCCCGGGCGTGGTCACCAACATGACCGACGGCGAGCGTCAGGTGAGCGGGATTTTCGAGACGGGCGGGGTTTCCCTCCTGGGCGACGATCGCTTCAGCGGCACGGTCGCTCCGGCCGGAACCCTGCGGCGTGATATGACGGTCAGGGCGGAAGCGCCGGGCGAGGCGCTGCTCCGGATGCGCGCCCTGGCCGGGGATCGGGGGGATGCCATGGAACTGCTGCTGCCGGTGTTCCCCAGGGGCATGAAGCGGGTTTCCCAGGGGAATATCGTTCTGCGGGAGGGCCAAGAGGACTCGGCCGTCGTTTTCCCCTCCGAGGCCCTGGCAGAGCAGGCGGGTCTGTCCGTGAAGGTTTCCCCGACCCTTGCCGCGAGCCTGAACGAAAGCCTCGGGGAGCTCATCGATTTCCCCTACGGCTGCGTGGAGCAGACCCTCTCCCGCTTCCTTCCCGCGGTACAGGTGAAGCAGCTGCTGGGGTCGGATCGCTTCACCCTGGCGCCGGAAATTGCCGGCAAGCTGGAGCGGGTCCTGGATGAAGGCCTGCGTCGGCTCTACGATTTCCAGCACGAGGACGGCGGCTGGGGGTGGTGGAAGGATGACGCCACGGACGCCCGGATGACGGCCCACGTGGTGTACGGGCTGGCCATGGCCCGCAAGGCGGGGATCCCCGTGCGGGATCAATCGTTCGACAAGGGCGTGCAGGCCCTTGCCGGCCGGATTGAAACGGCGGGCGCCGACGACCTTCCCCCCCTGTACCGGGCATACACCCTGGCGGGGAAGAGCGGCGAAGGGGTGGAAAAGCGCGTCGAGGCCGCATGGAGCCGGCTGCCGGCTTCCGGCCGGGTGCAGTACGTGGAGGCGCTCCTGAACGCCGGGCGCACCGAGCGGGCGAAACGCCTGCTGGAGGAAGTGAAGAAGGGGGTGAAGCGCGAGGGTTCCGCCGCCTACCTGAAGGATGACGATGCCGATTCCTGGTGGTATTCGTGGCGCTGGTCGGGCTCGGCGGTGGAGACCACGGCCATGCTCCTGGAAAACCAGCTCGCCCTGGATCCGAAAGACCCCCTCACCTCGCAGCTGGCCGAGTTCCTGGTGAGGAAGCGCGCGGGCCGCTGGTGGAACACCACCCGCGGCACCGCCACGGTGGTCGCGGCCCTTGCCCGCTACACGGCCGCAACCGGCGAGACGGACGCCTCCTACACGGCGCGCCTTTCCCTCAACGGCCGGGAACTGGAGCGGTACGTGGTGGAAAAGGGGAGGCTGGTTCAGGGGAGGGGTGCCCTTTCGGTTCCCGGCGCAGGGCTTCTCAGGGGTGAAAACCGCCTCGGCCTGGTCAAGGAAGGGAGCGGCGGCGCCCTCTACCTGTCGGCGAACCTGGACTACTTCGTGCCGCCCGAACGGGCAACCCGCTCTCCGGGGCTTTCCGTTGAGAGAAAGATGTATCGCCTGGTGCCGCGCAAGGAGGGGAGCGAGTGGCGCATGGAGTACCAGCCGCTCACACCCGGGGAGGCTCTTGCCCCGGGTGACGAGGTGGAGGTGCGGCTCACGGTGGACAACCGCGAGGATATGAACTTTGTCATCATCGAGGACCGGCTCCCGTCCGGTTTCGAGGTCCGCGAGACAAAGAACGACACCCGCTTTGCCGGCTACTCCCGCTACTGGGACTGGTATGCCCACCAGGAGCGGCACGACGAACGCATGTCTTTCTTCCTCGATCTCCTTCCAGCCGGCCGGCACGAGTTCCGGTACGTGGTCTACCCGGAACTGGAGGGGGACGTGCTGGCCCTTCCGGCATCGGTGTGGCCCATGTACGTACCCTCCATCCGAGCGGAGAGCGCGCCCTGGCAGGTGCGGGTCAAGAAGCCCGGCACCGGGCTCTAGTACTCCATAACGCTTCTTCTTTCCAGCTTGACCCCTCCGGGCCTCCCCTTCTCCGGGGAGCCTGCGGGGGGTTGTTTCTGAGTGTTGCGTGCTGCACTACAAAGGGTTGCCGTCGTGAAGAACGAGATAGAAGAATTCTGCCGCTACCTGGTTTGGGAGCGGAACGTTTCGCCCCATACTCTCCGGGCCTACCGGGCCGATCTGGAACTGTTCCGGGAGTTCGTGGCCAAGGAGCTGAAGGGAGAGGCGGATGTGGAGGGGGTGACCCACCTGCTGGTGCGGCGCTACCTGGCGTCCCTCGCGCGCGATTGCACAAAAAGCACCATAGGGCGCAAGCTTGCGGCGATCCGCTCCTTTTTCACCTATCTGGTGCGGGAGGGAAAGGCGCTGAAGAACCCCGGGGAACTGGTGGCCACGCCGAAAAAGGAAAAGAGGGTTCCGTTTCACCTGACAATCGACGAGGTGACAACCCTGGTAACCGCGCCGGGAGGGA
>JAAZOO010000512.1 GCA_012797715.1 Geobacteraceae bacterium
CAGTGGCAGTGCACGGTCTGCGGTTACAAACATGACGGAGACGTCCCCCCGAATCAGTGTCCACCCTGCGGGGCTGATAAATCAAAATTCGTTCCGTTCAAATAGGAACCGTAGCAAAGAGCCGGCATTCCCTTTCCGTAACGGGAAGCCGGTCCCCTTCACACAAAAAAACCGGCGCCCCTGAAGAACAGGGCGCCGGTTTTTTTGTGCATCGTGAAAACAGCAGTTTTCCGGATTATTCGTCAGACTCGACACCGTCCGGAATCCGATCGAGCTCCGCGATCCAGGCATCTGCTTCAGAGTCGCTGGGAGCCCGCCAGTCGCCGCGGGGCGACAGGGATCCGCCGGAACCGACCTTGGGCGAGTTTGGGACACAGGTCCTCTTGAACTGGCTGGTCTTGAAGAACCTGCGCAAAAATACCCGCATCCATTTTTTAATATCGTAGAGGGTATAGTAATGCCGTTTCGACTCCGGTATGTCCGGCCATCCGCCGATCGACCTGTCATGCCAGGCGTTCCACGCCAGAAAGGCGACCTTGCACGGCAGGTAGCCGAGACGAAGGGTGTAGTAGAGAATGAAATCCTGCAGTTCGTAGGGCCCCACAATATCCTCGGTGCGCTGAACCGGCTGACCGCTGGAATCCTGTCCCGGCACAAGTTCCGGGCTGATCTCCGTATCCAGGATATCCCTGAGCACCGGGCTCACCTCCGGACCCAGTTGATGGGTGAGTGCGGCCCAGCGGATAAGGTACTGGATAAGGGTCTTCGGCACGCTGGCATTCACGTGGTAGTGGGCCATGTGGTCCCCCACGCCGTAGGTGCACCAGCCCAGAGCCATTTCGCTCAGATCGCTGGTCCCCACCACGATGCCGCCGTATTGATTGGCAAGGCGGAAGAGATGACTGGTCCGTTCGCCGGCCTGGACATTTTCGAAGGTCACGTCATACACGGGTTTTCCCTCATGGAAGGGATGCCCGATATCATTCAGCATCTGGAGACAACTGGGACGGATATCGATCTCGCGGTAGGTGCAGCCGACGGTTCTGATCAGCTCCCGCGCCTGTTCCAGGGTGCGCTGGCTGGTGGCGAAACCGGGCATGGTATAGGCAAGGATGTGGAAACGGGAAATCCCCATCACATCCATGGCCCGGGCGCAGACAATGAGGGCCTGGGTCGAGTCCAAGCCTCCCGAAATGCCGATAATCATCTTGTCGGCGCCGGTTGATTTGAACCGCTTAACCAGGGCCTGGACCTGAATCTCATAGACTTCCCGACAGCGTTCATCCCGCCGTGCGGGATCGCTCGGCACAAACGGAAAGCGCTCATAGCGCCGCTCCAGCGGAAGATGATCCCCATCAGGCAAGTCTGCCCTGAAACTGATGGTGCGGAAGTCACGGAGTGAGTCGCGCAAACGGTGAATCGACTGGCCGAAGCTGTTTTGGCGCATTCGCTCCTGGGCGAGGCGATCCAGGTCGATATCGCCGCAGACAAGCTGATCGCCGTAGGAAAACCGCTGCGTTTCCGCCACAAAAGAGCCGTTTTCGCAAATCATCCCATGCCCGTCCCACGCCAGGTCGGTCGTGGATTCACCGGTCCCGGCCGCACTATACAGGTATGCGGAGAGGCATCTCCCCGACTGGTTTGCGACCAGCTGGCGCCGGTAATCGGCCTTGCCCACGGTGATATTGGATGCGGAGAGATTAACGAGAACGGTTGCGCCGGCAAGGGCCGCATAGGATGACGGCGGTATCGGCACCCACACGTCCTCGCAGATTTCCACGAAAAAGGTGAGGAGTTTCTGGTTTTCCACTTGGAACAGCAACCGGTTGCCGAATGGGATGTCATTGCGTCCCGGCAGGTCGATGGTGTCACGCAGGGTATGGTCTGCTGGAGCGAATTGCCGCAATTCGTAAAACTCGCGATAATTGGGCAGGTATGTCTTTGCGGCGATGCCGAGCACTCTTCCCCGATAGAAAACCGCTGCACAGTTGAAGAGCAGACCATCGACACGAAGCGGGAGGCCGACGATCCCGATGACAGGTATGGAGCGTGACGCGTCCAGTATGGAGCCGAGCGCTTCAATGCAGCCGTCCAGAAGTGTCTGCTGGTGGAAAAGGTCCTCGCAGGAATAGGCGGACAGACCCAATTCAGGGAAAGCAGCCAGGAGAACCTTCCGCTCTCCGGCCTGTTCCAGCAGGGAGATGGTCCGGCGGGCATTAAACGCTGGGTCGGCAACCCTGACCTCAGGAAGGGCAACCGCGGTTCGTATGAAATTGTGGGAATACAAATTGAAGAATTCCTGCCGAGGGCCCATGAATTTCTCCCCTTCCTGAAGCTCCTGTGCCGGCATGACGGTCAAAATGGCCGTGGATGCCGGATTTCCGCACTCTTTCTACACCTTTCCAAACGGGGGTGTCAACGCTTTTCACCTTCAGACAATGGTGCCGCACCGATGGAAGGATCAAAAAAGGGGCGTCACTAGTGGACGCCCCTTGCAAACAGGCTGCTGCGGAAATGGGATTCAGGCTGCCTCGGCGGTCCAGTCAAGCTCCCCCTCGCCGAACATGCTCTCCACATCCAGAAGGATGATCAGTTTTTCGCCCAAGCGTCCGATGCCGCTGAAACAGCCGCCGCTCCCGTTTTTCACTGCATCGGGTGTCGGGCTGACCTTGTCGTTCTCCAATTTGATTACGTGGGAGACCCGATCCACAATCAGCCCGATGGTTGCGCCCGCGATATCCACAACCACGATGCGCCGAGAGTCCGCGTCCCCGTCGCACTCCTCCGGCAGATTGAAGCGCTTCCTGAAATCAATGACGGGAATAACCTTTCCGCGCAGATTGATGACACCTTCCGCATACTCCGGTGCGTTGGGTATCTTGGTAATCTCCATCATTCGGATAATTTCCTGAACCTTCAGGATATCCACGCAGTATTCTTCACTCCCCACGGTAAAGCCTACCATGTGGTGTATCTGCTCCATGCCCCCTCGGCTAGTCTCCATGACGACCTCCTGCCGGAATATTTCACCTTCTTTTCCTTGTATCGGAACAACCGAGGAAAGCTTTAGAAAATATTCAGTGCACCGCAGCCGATAGCGGAGTGTCCGGCATAGCTATGCGGACATATTCTGATACACTGATTGAAGAATACAACAACCATACGCACCGTGACGACGATACCATGCATAGTCCAGCACACGAAATACACGCAAAGGGCATCCCTTCCTTGGTCATCGCACTCTTGACCATCGCCTCCGCGATTATCTTCACGGCCCCCTCTCCTTCCCTTTCCAACGATTCCCCGGCATCCCGGACAGTTACCGTGTTCTTCTTTTGGGGAATCGGATGCCCCCACTGCGAAAAAGCGAAACCGTTTCTGGAGTATCTGTCGCGATCGTATCCCGATGTGGAGATACGGTCGTTCGAAGTGGTTGCAAACAAAAACAATCTTGAATTGCTGGAGAAAATGGCATCGGCGCGGGGAGCGGTTGTTTCCGGCGTGCCCGTATGTATTATCGGGGGGAAAGTGTTTTCCGGATATGACGAAACGGTGCGCCAGGAGATTGAATCGGCCGTAAAAACAGCACTATCGTCGAAAAAAACCGAAGGTGGCGCCTCTCCACCCGTAGCGGCCGAGTCAATCACCCTCCCCTTTTTCGGAAAAACAGACCCCCAGTCACTCTCTTTGCCGGTGTTCACGTTGGTCATCGCCGCGCTGGACAGCTTCAATCCCTGCGCGTTCTTTGTCCTGTTCACTCTGTTAAGCCTTCTCGTCCATGCCCATTCCCGGAAACGGATGCTTCTCATCGGAGGAGTTTTCGTCTCCGCTTCAGGCCTTCTCTACTTTCTCTTCATGGCCGCGTGGATGAACCTCTATTTTCTCGTGGGTCATCTTGCTGCGGTAACCTATGTGGCAGGAATAACCGCCCTCCTCATATCTCTCATAAACATCAAGGATTATTTCTTTTTCAACAAGTGGATATCCCTGAGCATCCCGGAGGCAGCAAAGCCGAAGCTGTTTGAACGAATGCGGGGACTGCTGCGCAGCGACTCACTCCCCGCCGCACTTGCGGGTTCGGCCGTACTGGCCGTTGCGGCAAACAGCTACGAAATCCTCTGCACCGCAGGCTTCCCCATGGTCTATACCCGGGTCCTCACCCTCAAGTCTCTCTCAACGGCAGGCTACTACGCCTATCTGACCCTGTATAACCTCATCTACATCATTCCACTCTCGATTGTTGTCATCCTGTTTGTGGCATCAATGGGCAGCAGGAAGCTCACGGAACGGCAGGGACGGGTCATGAAACTGGTATCCGGCCTTATGATGTTCGGTCTTGCCGTCGTGCTTCTGGTGAAACCGGAACTTCTGCAAAACGCTACGGCCTCCGCCCTCCTCCTGGGAGCGGTAATCGGCCTTACCGTGCTCATTGTACTGGCCACGAAAGGGATGCTCCCCGGCACTCGCACTCACTAGGACCATGTACTCCATTTTCATCGGGAAAATACCGGTCATGCGGAAGAGTGACTCCTCGGCACCCCCACGTCTCTGGGGTAGAACAATGGAACAAAAAAAAAGAGCCGCGCAAATGGCCGACCCCTTTGATGTTACAAAAAAGGCGCCGGGCTATAACCCGGCGCCTCTGATTTTTCTGGAGCGGGAAACGGGATTTGAACCCGCGACTTCAACCTTGG
>JAAZOO010000513.1 GCA_012797715.1 Geobacteraceae bacterium
CATGCCTGCTCCCTGAAACCTTCCGGGGCGCGCGGATGCGGCCTCCAGTCCATCGGAGACGAGATTGCCCGGCGCACGGGGGATGCCGTCGTCATCGGCAGGCTGGAGGGGATGCAAAAGGATTTCATTGTTGTCCGGTGTACCGAGTATGGCGGTCCCGGGAAGGGGTCCAGGGAATGAAACGTTACTATCTCGCGGAAATAGAGCGGATCGAAGAGGACGGAGAGACGGGATACCGCTGCCGGGCGTCAGCGTATCCGGGCCTGCTGTTTGAGGGTGGGGAAATACTGACGGATGGGAACGGGGTTCCGGTGCACAGGTTCACCCTGGTGCTGGTCAAGGAGGCAGACCATGCGCGGCTCATCGGCGACCCCCTGATGCACCCCCTCCCCCAGGTGGACCTGGATGTCACGATATCCGGCATCCCTGCCGCGGCCAAAAACGAGATGGTGAGCATGCTCAAATCGCTGGGCGTGGACACGTCATGTATCGCGGATACCGATGGATACCGGGAAGTAATCCGGGAGCTGGGACGGCGCAATTATCCCGGTTTCGACGAAAACAGGTTCGACGTGAACGGGTAGCGGGCCCATGGTATTTGTAACCGACACCTTCACCGATGCAAACGGGACGTCTGTCGTGTCCCATACGGGAGAGCTGGGCGCCTCGTGGACACGCCAGACCGGGTATGAGTACGATGCGGTGATCCAGAACGGCCGTCTGGCCGGCTACCTGGCCACCGCGACGGCCGGGTATGCGTCCGGAGTCCCGGGGAGCCCGGATTATTCCGTGTCCGCCGACCTGTATGTCGTTTCGGACACGTCCGGCAGGCTCTCCGGCGTCACCGGCAGGGCATCCACTTCCGCGTTCACCTTCTACCTGGCGCGCTATCTACGGGGGAGCGGATGGCAGTTGTTCAAGTATGTGGGCGGGACCTTCACCCAGCTCGGCTCGTCGGTGGCGCAGCCGCTGACCCTTGGCGCCACGTACCGGATGGAGCTGAGGATGTCCGGGAACGTGATCAGCCTGTACGTGGACGGGCAGCTTCTGATCACCCAGATAGATTCCGCCATTAGCGCCGCAGGACGGGCCGGGTACCGCCTGACAGGGACTCCCACCACCGGGTACCACCTGGACAATCTCAGGGCGGAAACTCCGCAGTCCGGCGCCGAATACGCCGAGACCGTTGCGGATACAGCGGTGATGGTTACCGTGCTGGAGGACATGGCCGCGCGCGCTGAATCGCTCCTAACCCTCTGTCAGGCCGCCGATTCGGCGCAGGACGCCGTTGCCCGCGCCCTGGTGGAGGACCTGGCGACGGCCGCATCGTCAGCCGCTTTCAGCGCGGATGTCATGCAGGCCGTTGACTCTCTCCGGGATGCGGCGCGCTCCTCCCAGGATGTGGCGGCGTTTGCCGTGCGCGCCGAGTCGCTCCTCACCGTTCTGCAGGCGGCGGCGTCTGCATATGACGCCCGGCTGGGCGTGCAGATGGAAGAGGTGTTTGCCGCGGCTCAGGTATCGGCATCGGAGACCGATGTGCAGACAGTGCGGGAGACGCTCCTCTCCCTGGCGCGAAGCGGAGCGGCCGTGGCGGATATGGGCGCGTTCATCGACCAGGTGCGGGACAGGGCGGCAGGGGCTGCCGGTGTATCCGATGCCGTTCTCTCCGCGCTGGTGGCGGTGTACGGCGCCCATGTGCGCTCCGGGGCGGTTGCGCCGAGGCTTTTTTCCCATGAGGCGAGACCCCGGAGGTTTGTCTCGGAGGTCCCTCCATGCTGACAAAGACCCAGTACGAGGAAATACTGTACCGCCGCGACTTCCGCCGTTCCGACGGCAGGGGGTGGCTCGGGCGGGACGAAACTATCACGTCGGCCGTTGTGGCGGTGAGAGACGGCGCGGGGCAGGAGCATGCGGACATGGTGGCGAATGTCGCGGTGCATGACGGTGTGTCCGTGGTTTTCCTGCTGCGGGGAGGACGCTCCGGCGGGGTGTATACGGTATCGGTCCGGGTTACAACCGACAAAGGGCAGAAGTTCGAGGATATGCTGACGCTGACGGTGTCCGGCGGCGGCGCCTAGGGCGGCACG
>JAAZOO010000514.1 GCA_012797715.1 Geobacteraceae bacterium
CAATGTCAAGGTCGTGAGCGGCGGGTTCAAGGCCATGGTGCGGAGCGGCTTCCTGGTAGTCTGGGAGGGAAAGATCAAGCTGCCGAAAACCGGCAGGTAATGGATTCACCCTTGATTCGGCAGGTGGAGGGATCCCCCGTTCCCTCCGGCTGCCCTGTTTCTGCTGCTCTCTCCCCATTTCGCTCCGGCCGCCGGCCTCCCCCTTCGGGTTCAGGCAGTATCGGCTGTGGCCGCTCCCTGCCCGATAGAGCGGCAACGGAATAGGACAGAGGCCCTCTCTACGGATACCTTCACCTGCCGGTTGCAGGTTCAACACCCTCGTAAATACTGGAGAATTGACGGAATGCTGACACACGTTCTTCCCCTGGCGGTTTACCTCCTTTCAATCCCGGTGATGCTGGTCACGATCTTCCGGGTGGAAATCGGCATCCTCTTTTTCACGACCTTTATACCGGTCATAGCCCTCATGAAGAAAATCGCCGAATTGCCGGGAGGGAACAACTTCGCGGATTATCTTCTCGTGGCCATCGTCATCGGATGGCTGTTCAGCGCCGCCAGGGAGGACAGGCCGCTGTTCATCGGTTCACCGTTGAACGTCATCGTCATCATCGTCTGCATCGGAAGCCTTTTCAACCTGATACGGGGCTACACCTACATGTCCCTGCCCGGTGAGATCAACCTGACCCGTCTCATGGCATGGAAAAACTACATGATCCTCCCCCTCCTCTACTTCATCGGAGCCAACAACCTGAATACGGAGAAAAGGGTCCGGTGGATGATAATCTGTCTGCTCGTCACCTTGGTGGCCATGGATTTCAACTTCTACAGCACCTTCCGCTGGATGAGGACCGAACATTACAGTGATTCCATCAGGATAGAGGGGGCGTTCAGCTACCTGGGGCCGAACGAACTGGGTGTATTCTACGCCATGTACACCATGCTGCTGTTCGGCATCGCCTACTTTGTCGAGGAGAAAAAGCTTCGGTACGCAATCCTCGCCGTGTGCGCCTGCAATCTGTACCCCATCCTTTTCTCCTATTCCCGCGCCGCGTATATCAGCACCCTCGCCGGACTCCTGGCGCTGGGCATCCTCAAGGACAGGCGCATCCTCCTTGCGGTCGTGATCATCGTGCTGTTCTACCGTATCATTCTGCCTGTGTCGGTCGTGGAACGGATAGACATGACCTTTCTCGAAAAGGATTCCGTGAGCGAGAAGACCGCGGAATCCAGTGCGGTGGACGTGGGAGGGGTGGAGCTGGACACCGTGGGACGGAAAGAGCTCTGGGACAAGGCCAAGATGTATTTTGCCGAGCAGCCCCTGTTCGGCATCGGATTCGATACCTTCCGGCACAAGGAAGGGATGATCACCCACAGTCTGTACATGAAGATACTGGCGGAACAGGGGCTTTTCGGCCTTTCCATATTCATTCTTTTCATTTCGGCGCTGCTCGGGAAGTCCTATGTACTGTTCAGGAAATCGGGGAGCAGTATCGGGCGGGGGGTCGGGCTCGGATTCTTCCTCTGTGTCGTAAGCCACCTTGCCGGAAGCATCAGCGGCGATCAATCCCTTTACTACAACCTGATGGCCATTTTCTGGCTTTTCATGGGGATTGTGGCGAGTTTCTCCCTCAGGCTCGCCGAAGACGGGAAACCGGCTCCGGACGTCCCCCACACGGCCGGTAGAAATACGGATACGGAAGCAGGCACATCATGGTCACATTCATTTTCTGGTCCGCACTCCTGATCGTCGCCTATACCTATTTCGGGTACACGGCTCTGATTCCGGCAATCGCCCTGTTCTTCAGAAAGCCGGTTGCCTGCGGTGAGTGGGAACCCCGCGTCACCTTCCTCATCACCGCCTACAACGAAGAAAAGAACATCCGGGCCAAGCTGGAGCAGGTGCTTTCCCTCGACTATCCCCAGGCGCAACTGGAGGTCATGGTCGCCTCCGACGGCTCCACCGACCGCACGGACGACATCGTGCGCGAGTTCCGCAACCGCGGCGTTGTCCTGAAGCGGGTGGAGGGGAGGGTCGGCAAGACCGCCACCCAGAACGAGGCCGTAAAGGATGCCGGCGGCGACGTGATCGTCTTTTCCGATGCAACCACGGTCTACGAAAAGGACGCACTCAGGAAGCTCGTCCGCAACTACGCGGACCCCGAAGTGGGGGCGGTGAGCGGGCGCTACGAGTACGTAAACCCCACCGGCGCGCCGGTCGGCGCCGGCACCATCCTGTTCTGGAAGTACGAGAACTTCATCAAGAGCATGCAGACGCGTATCAGGACAATCACCGGCTGCTGCGGCTGCATCTACTCGGTGCGGCGCTCCGCCTACGTGCCCCTGCCGGCCGACATCATCAGCGATCTCGTGGAACCGCTCAAGATCATCGAACGGGGATACCGGGTGGTGTTCGAGCCGGAAGCGGTGGCGTACGAGGAGACCACGGAGAAGCCCGCAGAGGAGTTCGGCATGCGGGTGCGGGTCATCACCCGCGCCATGCGGGGCATCCTCCACGCGAAATCACTCCTCAACCCGTTCCGCTACCCCTTCGTCTCCTTCCAGCTCATCTCCCACAAGGTCCTGCGCTGGCTGATCCCGTTCTTCCTGATCGTGCTCCTGGTCTCCAACGGGTTTCTCCTGGGGTCTTGGTTCTACAATCTCACCTTCGCCCTGCAGCTGGCGTTCTACCTGGCGGCCCTGACGGGGCTGGCTGCCGACCGGGTCGGCCGGAAATGCCGCCTCCTCGCCATCCCCCTCTACTTCTGCGTGGTGAACGCCGCTTCCCTGGTTGCCTTCTGGAAGACCCTGAAGGGGCAGAAGATGGTGACGTGGGAAACAGTCAGAAAATGACACCGTGGCAATCATGAAGATAATCAACGGCCTCAGCTTTGATGTGGAAGACTGGATTCAGGTGGAGAATCTGAAAGGCGCCATCCCGGCCGACAGCTGGGATTCGTGCGACCTGCGGGTGGAGGAGAACACCCGGCGCATCCTCCGTATCCTTGAAAGAAACGGCACACGGGCGACCTTCTTCATCCTCGGCTGGATTGCGGAACGATGCGCGGGG
>JAAZOO010000515.1 GCA_012797715.1 Geobacteraceae bacterium
CCTCTCCGGCTTCGCCCTGCTGGCCGGGGCATGTTTCATCCTGGCCGTCCAGGTCTTCAAGGACCTTTTTCACGACAGTACCCTGACGGCGCTTCTTTCCCTGGCATCACTGCTGATTGTAACGGGATGCATGAGCGACGTCTTGATGAGCTTCCTGCGGGCCGAGCAGAGGACGAAACTGTACAACGTCTTCGCCATCCTCCGCAGGTACCTGACGCTGGCGGCAGGGATCCTGTTCACGCTCTACCTTGTCCAGGGGGTGAAGGGCTACTTCCTCGGTCAGCTGCTGGCGGGAACGGTCATTCTCGGTGCCCTGCTCCTTGTATTCAGAAAGAGGCTGGCACTGCGGAGGGAAAACCTCTCGAAGGAAATCCTCACCACGTCCCTGCGCTTCGGGTTTCCCCTGGTCTGGGCCGAGTTCGGGCACCTGCTTCTCAACTACGTGGATCGCTATCTCATCCAGGTGTATCTCGGAGCAGGGGCGCTCGGCCTGTACACCGCCGGCTACAACCTCGCCACCCATATCACCGAAGCAATCATCTACCCCATAAATTACGCCATGACGCCCGTATACATGTCGATTCTCGTCAAAAAGGGAGAGGCTGAAACGAAAGTGTTTTTTTCTAAGATGTTCCGGTACTTCCTCCTTGTGCTGCTGCCTGCGGTGTTCGGCAGCATTGCGGTGGGAAAGGATATGATTGCCGTCCTGGCGTCAAAGAAATACCTTGAATCATACACTGTCCTTTCCTATGTGCTGGTTGGCCAGGCGGTGTACGCCTGCACCATCATTCTCAACAGCTGCCTGTTCATCAACAAGAAGACCCATGTGCTGAACAATCTCATGATCGCTGCCTGCGCCGTCAACATCCTGCTCAACATGGCGCTGATACCCCGCTTCGGAATCGTGGGAGCGGCGCAGGCGACACTCCTGTCCTATACCCTGTACGCGCTTGCGGTTGTTTTCTATTCCTTCCGGGAATTCCGTTTCCCCATCGACTACCACCATATCCTCCTGTACACGGGAGCATCGTTCCTCATGTTCTTCACGGTAAAGGCCATCAACGCGGGGAACAGCCTCCTGACCCTGGCCATACAGATTACGGCCGGCGCTGCCGTGTATATGGGAGCAGTGGTGCTGTTCGACAGGGAGATACGGCGCAGCCTGTCGGCATTCATGGCAGGCGGGAAAAACAGGCGTTCCGTGCCGTGAAAAGACGGATCAAACGCATTCTCTACCGGGTTGTGTACTATTCCGGAATGCTCCGGCTGCTGGTATCCCTTTTCGGAAGGGCCTGAAAGAACCATCGCGCCGCCATCCTCTTCTACCACCGTTTCCGCCGACCCGGTGAAGGGGCGGAGGACCTCCTTCCCCGCCTGGACTGCGAGGAGTTCGACCGCCAGATGGCGTACCTGAAGAAAACCTACGCTCTCGTCAGTCTCGATGATGCTGCGGCTCGTCTTCGGGAGGGAAAGGGATTCAGGCGCCCCTCCATCATCCTGACCATTGACGACGGGTACCGGGACAACTATACGCTGGCATACCCCATTATCAGGAAATATGGCCTTCCGGTCACCATCTACCTCACGGCAGGAAAAATCGGAGGAGAACAGGGCCTCTGGATCGACGAGGTGGAACATGCGCTCCGGAATACGGAATGTACCGTTTTCAGCCTTGAAAGATTCTTGGGAAAGGAAGCGTTGGACATTTCCACCCATGGGGGGAAAAAGGCCGCCGAAAAGAGGCTGTATGCCGCTTTGAGAAAGAAAGGAAGCCGGGAGAGGCGGGATGCCCTGCAGGAGCTGTTCTCCGTCCTGGGTGTCCCGGGGCCGTCCGTTTCCGCCCGTGAGCGCATCATGATGAATTGGGACGAGGTTCGGGAGATGTCGGAGTGGGGCGTGGCTTTCGGAGCGCACACCGTGTCGCACCCTTTCCTTCCCGCCATGCCGCCGGACGAGGCGAGACAGGAGATACTGGACTCGAAACGGGTGATCGAGGAAAAGACGGAGAAAACGGTCCGGCACTTTGCCGTACCCAACGGCAAGAGCGACGATTTCACCCCGGAATTGGCGGAATTCTGCAAGGAAGCCGGTTTTGACACGGTGGTCACCACCGAACCCGGAACAATCCGCGGTTCTTCCGACCCCTATGCCCTTCCAAGAATTCTCCCGCCGCCTCCCACCTACTACTTCGCCTGCGAAATTGCCCGGCACCTCTTCAGGAGGACGCCGTGAAAGGCGGAGCGGAAAAACGGAAGGCCGCCGGAAAGCGGTTCCATGCACGGCATGCCGCAACCTGCGCATGGATCCTGATCCTCGCCCTCGGTCCGGCGGCTCTCTCCCCTGCCTGCGCAGCGGACGGTGCCGCCCCCCCTGCCCCGGGACCGGAAGAGTACAGGCACCGCTACGTGGTGAACGATTTCACCCCATACCCGGTCCCCGATATCCCGCGGCCTGCGAAGGGCGTTCCGTTTCGAGACCCGGTCTTCGGGACGAGCATCACCCGCATCACGGACGCCCCGTCGGATGTTCCCGGACGGCACTTCGCCTATGCCCAGGCAGGGTATCCCAAGCACGATATCGAGAATGCCGACGGCACGAAACTCATTATCCAGAGTTTCTCCGGTTCCGGCTGGAGCATCTGGAACGCGAAGCCTCCCTTCAACAAGCTCCACGATCTCCCGCCGAAACTGGTCGGCTGGGGCAGCCCGCTGGACGTGCGCTGGAGCATGGAGGAGCCCGACATCCTCTACTATACCCATCTTTCCAAGTTCTGGCGCTACGATGTGGGCAGGAAAGAGGCAGTGCCGGTGTACGATTTTTCAAAAGACTACCCCGCACGACCCGGGGAAAAGCACCCCGCGTGCGCCCCGTCACTGGAGGAGGAAGGGACGCAGTCCGACGACAACCGGCACTGGCCGTTCACGGTCAAGTGCTACGACCCGGAACGGAAAGAAAGGAATCTGGACCCGTGGTACCAGGCGGCCCAGCTCCTGTTCGACCTCCGGCAACGGCGGATTGCCGCATCCCTTCCGGCAGGAAGCCCGGCCTTCAGGCACGCGAACGCGCTCATGGTATCACCGCGCGGCACATACCTCATCATCGGCGCGCCGCCCTGTTTCGTATACGACCGGAACTGGAAATTCCTGTACAGGGCAGAGACGCACGGACACTACGACCTTGCCCTGGATGATGAGGGGCGGGAGGTCATTGTTACGGCCGGCCGTTACTACGGGCCCGCCGGCACGAAGGACATGGGGGACTGGGTGAAAATGATCGACCTGGAAACCGGAAAGACCCAGTGGCTTGCGCCGCTCGACAATGCCCTCTTTCACGTATCGGGCAACTGCACCGGCAAACCGGGGTGGGCGGTCGTCTCAACCTATTCGCCGCCCGACTTCAGACAATCGGCCGGCTGGAGCGACGACTCCGTCATGGTCTACGAACTGACACGGCGGGTCCCAAAGCCGGACCGGGCCCATCACGCCCGGGTGTGGCGGATTGCCCACACGCACATGGTGAGGAAGAGCTACGGGGACGACCCCTTCGCAAAGATAAACAGGAAAGGGACGAAGATATGGTTCGGTTCCGGCTGGGGCGCATCCTATAAGGACGGTCAGTATGACGTGTACCAGATAGATCTGCCGCCCACGTGGGACAGGGAGGTACGGAAAACCGATGGCCCCGGAACACGGAGCACGCAGGAAAGCAGGCACAGGTGACGGGAGGAGAAGGTGTCCGGCGAAGGCGGACGGCCTTCGAAACAGGAGAAACGCCATGAGAAACGCAGCCCTCATTTTTATTGCCGCCTTTTTGTCGGCAGGAATCGCAGCCGCCCAGAGCGGCGGCGGCATGGACATTCCCAGAATAAGCGCGCGTGCCGCCTATGGAAAATTCATGAAAGGCACCATTCTTCTCGTCGACGCCATGAGCGAGAGGACCTACGCCAAGTATCACATCGTCGGCGCAATCAATCTCCCCAATGACGGACCCGAGGATCTCGCGCGCATCGCCGCCGCGGATCTCCAGGTACCCTTTGACAGGGAGGTAATCGTATACTGCGACTGCGCCGCTGAAGGGACCGCCGTCGGCGCGGCGCGGGCACTCAAGGAAAAGGGGTACACCAATGTCAAGGTCGTGAGCGGCGGGTTCAAGGCCATGGTGCGGAGCGGCTTCCTGGTAGTCTGGGAGGGAAAGATCAAGCTGCCGAAAACCGGCAGGTAATGGATTCACCCTCGATTCGGCAGGTGGAGGGATCCCCCGTTCCCTCCGGCTGCCCTGTTTCTGCTGATCTCTCCCCATTTCGCTCCGGCTGTGGCCGCTCCCTTCCCGATAGAGCGGCAACGGAATAGGACAGAGGCCCTCTCTACGGATACCTTCACCTGCCGGTTGCAGGTTCAACACCCTCGTAAATACTGGAGAATTGACGGAATGCTGACACACGTTCTTCC
>JAAZOO010000516.1 GCA_012797715.1 Geobacteraceae bacterium
GGCCACCATGGCGGCCTCGCTTATCCGCGCAGGCCATCGTGTCCGCATCCTCGACGCGGACGCGGAGGGCCTCTCGCCGGAGCGCATCTTCGAGCTAATGCGGGAGGAAAAACCGGATGTGGCGATCATCACCGTCTCCCTGGTGAGCCTGAAGGGTGACTGCAACTTCGCCAGAGAGTTGCGCCTTCACGGGCTACACAGGGTTTTTCTGAAGACGGGCATCACGTACCCGGACCTGCTGAAGGGCATGCTCGAAGAAAGCAGAGCCGACCTCTGCATCATCGGCGAGTGCGACCTGGCCATCGAGGACATCCTGGTCAAGGGGGATCGCAAGGGAACGGC
This sequence comes from Geobacteraceae bacterium, assembly GCA_012797715.1. Taxonomy (GTDB): domain Bacteria; phylum Desulfobacterota; class Desulfuromonadia; order Geobacterales; family Geobacteraceae; genus RPRC01. The sequence continues at coordinate 343 of JAAZOO010000516.1, forward strand.
CTGGCTCAAGGAGGGAGAGTTGCGAACCGGGCAGCCCCTCATCGTCGATGACATGGACCGGCTGCCACTGCCGGCCCGCCAACTGCTACCCAACGGCAAGTATCGGTATGTCCTCCTTGGGGAGTCTATCACCACGATGCAGACCAGCCGCGGCTGTCCCTACCCCTGCTCGTTCTACTGCGCCTATCCGCTCGTCCAGGGTAAGAGGTGGAGAGCGCGAAGCCCGAAGCACGTGCTGGCCGAAATCGAGGACATTGTCGGCACTTACGGGATCCGGCGAATCCTTTTCCGCGACGCCACATTTACCCTGGACAGGGAGCGAACGAGGGAGATCTGCGAGCGGATCGTGCGCGGCGGGCACTCCCTGCGCTGGTGGTGTGAAACGCGCGTGGATCGACTGGATTTCGATCTCATGAAGATCATGAAGGAAGCCGGCTGTATGGGTATGAACCTCGGCGTCGAAACGGGCGACGAAGACCTAATGCAGAGCCATGCCAAGATCGGCCTGACGCTCGAGAAATTGCAGCGCGTGACCGGGGACGCAGGCCAGTTGGGGCTGCGGCTGCATTTCCTTTTGATGATCGGGTTGCCCCACGAAACGAAGGAATCGATCTACCGGACCTACAGGCTGATCGGCGATCTCAAGCCCTCGTCCTTCGGCGTATCCATTGTCACCCCTTACCCCGGCACAGATCTCTATGCTCAGGCCCTCGAACGGGGCTGGCTGGAGATCAAGGATTGGCGGCGCTATGGCGGTCATGAGGCGGTTATGCGCACGGACCATCTTTCGCGCGAGGATCTGCTGCAAGCGCAGGAAATGATGAACCGCAAATATGTTCTGCTCAACAAAGGCTGGATCGGTGAGTTGGTCTCGAAGCTGCTGGATCGCAAGTTTCGGAAATGGGCGTCTATCTAGAATTGAAAGCTTCGGACCCGGCCTCGGGGCAAACGGGAAGAAATATGTCACGGATCGATCTTTCGGTGATCATTCCGACCTACAACAGAAAAGACTAACTCCTGCAATGCCTGCGCCGCTTCCACTATCAGGTTACAGAAGCCCGCTATGAGGTGCTCGTTATCGATGACGGCTCCGACGACGGGACGGAAAGCCTTATCCGGCAGCAGCAGGATACCTTTCGTTTTCCCTTCTCGTACCTCAGAAACATCGGCAGAGGTCCGGCGGCCGCCAGGAATCTCGGGATCGACACGGCCCGGGGGGAAATCCTGCTCTTCATCGGGGATGACATTTTCATGGGGTCCAACCGATTCCTCGATCACCACGTAAAAGGTCACCGCGTGGAGTACCCTGACC
>JAAZOO010000517.1 GCA_012797715.1 Geobacteraceae bacterium
AAGAGCACGCTCCAGATTAACCGGCGAACCGGATCGAATGTCCCTGAAGGTCGTTCGTTCCATTGTCTCCGGTGACACATCAAAGGAAAGCAGTCCGGCTCCCTTCTCCACGACGGTCAGGCATACACCGTTCACGGCTATGGAATCCCCGATCCGGATATCCTCCCGGGGAAGGATGGTCGATACGCGCAAACGGGCGCCGGCACCCAGACGATCAAGCCCCGATACCTTTCCCACATCTTCAATCAAGCCTGTGAACATTATCTCTCCGGATATCCCTTTACAAGGATGTCCCCGCCGAACTTCGCGACCGTCACATCCCGCAATCGAACCGCCTCCGACATCAGCAACGGCCCCGACCCAGCACACAGCCCGAACCCATCATCCCCTCCGAGGATCTTGGGCGCATAGAAGAGCAGATACTTGTCGATTATTCCCTCGCGCAGTGCTGTTCCTGCCAGTTCCCGTCCCCCCTCCAGAAGAACCGACTGGATCCCCCGCCTTCCCAGCTCCCGGACCAGATCCTTCAGGTCCACCCTCCCACCCGACTCCCGACATGGCACAATCTCCGCCCCGGCGTCAACAAGGGTGCGGGCCTGGGGGAGATCGGGCTGAACACAAGCGATGAGAGTTTTCGCCGGAGACTTCATCGTGAAAAGTGCTGCCGTTGGCGGCGTACGCAACCGGCTGTCCACGATGACTCGCAGGGGATCCCGGCCCCGGACGCCCATCCTGCATGTCAACTGGGGGTCATCCGCCAGCACGGTGCCCACACCCACCATCACGGCATCAACCGTTGCCCGAAGCCTGTGAACGTATCTTCTCGATTTTTCGTTAGTCACCCATTTCGAATCCCCGGATGCCGTGGCGGTCTTGCCGTCAAGGGTCATGGCGCTCTTCAGGGTGACGAATGGGACGCCGGTGGAAACGTGCTTGATGAAGGGCTCGTTCAGCATCCGACAGTGCGCCTCCATGATGCCGCACTCAACCTCAATGCCTGCAGCCCGGAGAGCGGCCATTCCTCTCCCGCTGACAAGGGGATTCGGATCCGTCATTCCCACGAAAACCCGACGCACTCCGGCGCGAATCAGCGCGTCCGTGCAGGGGGGGGTTTTGCCGTAATGGGCGCAGGGTTCCAAGGTAACGAAGACGTCAGCGCCGCGCGCACGCTCTCCGGCCATGCGCAGTGCGTGTACTTCCGCGTGGGGAGTCCCCGCCTTCCGGTGCCACCCCTCGCCGACGATAGCATCATTGCAAACCACGACACACCCCACCGCGGGGTTGGGCGATGTCTTTCCCACCCCGCGACGCGCCAATAGAAGCGCCCGCTTCATCATTCTTTCAACAAACTCGCTCATGATCGGGAAAGGAGGTGGACGAGGAAAGAAGAAAGGGAAACACCGCCTCGGGGGAAGCGCCATATCGTCTTGACGAAGGGTTCAGCAAACAGAAACAAATCAGCACCTCGTTCCCTTCAGCAAATCCTGAAGTTCCGACATGAATTCATTGATGTCCCGGAAAGAGCGGTAGACCGACGCGAAGCGCACATAGGCGACCTCATCGATGTCGTGCAGTTCCGTCATTACCCATTCCCCAATCCTGGTTGTCGGCACCTCCCGCTCCCCCCCCTCCTGGAGCTTTCCTTCAAGGCGATCAACCATTCTCTCAATAGTTTCCACCGAAACCGGACGCTTTTCACATGCCTTCTTGATCCCGGCGATTAGCTTCAGTCGATCAAAGGGTTCACGGCGGCCGTCCTTTTTCAGGACCATGGGGAGGATATCTTCAACTCTCTCGTGGGATGTGAAGCGTTTGCCGCAGACCTCGCACTCACGGCGGCGGCGGATGGTGGTTCCGTCCTTGTCGGGGCGTGAGTCGACGACCTTGCTGCTGGGGTGAAAACAGAAGGGGCATCTCATCGGCAGCTCCCTTTCTCCTGGCCGGACTCGTCAAACTTACTGGTTTCAATGCCTGCTTCCTCGATCATCTCTTCTGCGAGCCGGTCGGGGTAACCCTGTGCGTAGACAATCCGCAGAATTCCGGCATTAATGAGCATTTTCGTGCAAATTATGCACGGCATGGTCGTGCAGTACAGGGTGGCCCCGTTGATACTGGTGCCGTGCTTGGCCGCCTGGAGAATCGCATTCTGCTCCGCGTGAAGTCCCCGGCACAGCTCATGCCGCTCCCCAGACTGCACGGCCATCCTCTCACGCAGGCAGCCCACATCGAGACAGTGGGCCACGCCGGTTGGAGCGCCGTTGTAACCGGTCGCCAGGATGTTCTTGTCCTTAACCAGAAGGGCGCCCACAGACCTGCGCAAACAGGTGGACCGCCTGGCCACGAGGCGGGTTATTTCCATGAAGTATTCATCCCATGCGGGTCTTTTCACGGGTTCGTCCCTGTTTCGTCGAAGTTTTCAGAGGATAGACCAAACGCGCACGGAAGGTCAAGAAAAGAGGTCAAGGGGAAGTGTACTCGTATCTACTCTTCCCGAGGTACGGAACGCCGCTTCCTCTTGAGGGCCTCCATCCTCTTCTCCAGAACCCGCTCCTCTCGCTCTCGCCGGGGAACCGCCGTGGCAATCCTTTTCCTGACAACCTGCTCCCTCTTTCGCAATGCTTTCCTGAGTCTTTCCATGGCCAGTTCGCGATTCTGCGACTGGGAACGCCGTTCGCTCGCCTGAACGACGATGCCGGTGGGGATGTGACGAATCCGGACCGCGGAATCCGTTACATTCCGGTGCTGCCCTCCAGGACCGGAACCCCGGAAAAACTCGATCCTGATGTCGGATTCCTTCAGTTCCATATCCGTTTCGTTCCGAAATTGAATAGCTTGCAAGAGGTATACTGTATCGCGACAAACCCTTCCTTTGCAAGGCATTTGCGCTGGTTCCCGCCGGAAGGCGATGCATCCCCGAAGCGGCGGCACCCTTTTGTCAGTGAATTTTTCCCCGGAGTCTATCTGTATGATTGACACGCGCCTTTGCCCGGTATAATAATACGCCTGTCACGGAAAAAACGGGTACGCTTTGGACGCATTATCACTCCTGAAAAAATATTTCGCCGGAAATCGGAACGCCTTTGAGATCGTGCTGGAGCACAGCACGATGGTTACCGAGAAGGCCGTCGCCATCGTCAGGGACTTGTCAGACCCCTCGATAGACCTGCGTCTCGTGGAGGAGGCAGCGCTTCTCCACGAC
>JAAZOO010000518.1 GCA_012797715.1 Geobacteraceae bacterium
GCCATTGACAGACAAACCGGCACTTTTATACTGTTGAAAAGCCTGATGGTTTCGCGCAAAAACGTCATACCCGCGAAAACGGCTGTCCATGGTGAGCCAACGGCCTGTTTTCCGTTTTCAGCGAGTCCCCGGACAGCGCTTCAGGGGTCAGCGCCGGCGTGAGCATGCCCCGGCTCGGCACCCTTTTCTCTGATGTACGGGCCATGCCCGGAATTTCATTGACAGGAAGGGAGAAACGAGATGCTGAAAGATTTCAAGGAATTCATAATGCGCGGCAATGTGGTGGACATGGCGGTCGGTATCATCATCGGTGCGGCTTTCGGGAAGATTGTCACCTCGTTCGTGAGCGACGTACTCATGCCTCCCATCGGGCTCCTGATGGGCAAGGTCGATTTCTCCAACCTCTTCATCGATCTGTCGGGAACCGGTTTCACGTCCCTTGCCGAGGCAAAGAAGGCGGGCGCGGCAACCCTCAATTACGGGCTCTTCATCAACACGATTCTGGACTTTCTCATCGTGGCCTTCGCTATATTCCTGCTCATCCGGCAGATCAACCGGCTGAAGCGGGAACCGGCGCCCGCCGCGCCCGACACCAAGGAATGCCCCTTCTGCCTCTCCTCGGTTCCCCTGAAGGCGGTCCGCTGCCCGCACTGCACCTCGGATTTGAAATAAGGCGACGACACCTCACCGTCTTTTCCCACGGTCCGCCCCTTTCACGCACGGGGAGCCATCCGGAGAGGATGGCTCCACCCACCGCTACTCTTCGCCCGTCCTGGTATCAACCCCTGTGCAGTCGTATGCGTGGCCCACTATCATCTCATCGAGGCCGCTGAATTCCTGCCGCCAATAGATATGCGTCGCGCCCATTTCCTTTGCCTTGAGCGATGCCTTGGTCTTGAAATCCGCCAGCACCGCGGGAGGCCCCCACATCCGTTTGCCCACGGGACCGGGGAATGTCCCTATCTTGCGGCAGTCCCTGACGTATATCGGTTCCGTCTCTATGAGGGGTGGCGGATTGTTCGAGGAAAACAGGGAGCAGCCGGAAAGAACGAGCAGGGAACAGGCAAGCATGGTTTTCTTCATAGAACCTCCGGTTTTGATGAACTGCCCGGACAGCCGCCTCTCGGTCCGGGTTTCCTGATAGTAGCAGATACCCGGGGGGAGGGCCATAAAAAACCCCGCTGCTACCATCCCTTCCTCTTCCGGATCCATTTCTCCAGGGAAATGGCGGGCAGGACGATGGCGCCCGCAAGGGCGGCTGTCAGCCATGCCTGAATGTCAAGGGGAGCGGAGCCGAACAGTTCCCGGAACTGCGGCAGATAGGTGAAGCAGAGCTGGAGCAAAAGGAGGATGCCGACTCCCGCGAACACCGAGGGGTTGGAGAAGACCCCCAGGGAAAAGATGGAATCACGCAGGGACCGGCAGTTGAACAGGTAGAATATCTGCGAGAACGTGACCACGGTGACGCACAGGGTCTGGGCCTCGGACAGGGCCTGGGCGTGCAGCCCAGCGGTGAGGGGGAAGGAACCGACGATGCGGTAGTATTCCCACAGGAAAAGGCCGCACCCTCCCGCCGTCATGAGGGCCGCCACCATAACGAGGCGATAGATGATGAACCGGGAAAATACCGGCTCATCGGGGGGACGCGGCGCCCGGCGCATGGCATTCGGTTCCAGGATTTCGAATGCCAGCGGGATGGAAAGGGTCACGCTCGCCACCAGGTTGATCCAGAGTATCTGGGTCGGTGACATGGCCATGAGCAGCTCGTTCACGCCGTCCACCGTCACCGTAGGGAAAAAGAACATGGCCACCGCCAGGATGCAGGCCAGCGCCAGGTTGGTGGGAAGCACGAAGGCCAGGGACCTGATGAGGTTGTCGTACACCCTGCGGCCTTCCTCAACTGCCGCGGCGATGGAGGCGAAGTTGTCGTCCATGAGCACCACCTTTGCCGCCTCCTTGGAAACGGAGGTGCCGGTGATGCCCATGGCAACGCCGATGTCGGCGCGCTTGAGCGCCGGCGCGTCATTGACCCCGTCCCCGGTCATGGCCACCACATGGCCGCGCGCCTGCAGCGCCTCCACCAGCCGCAGCTTGTGTTCCGGCGCCACCCGGGCGAACACGTTGGTTTCCAGTGCGACCGCCTGCAGCTCATGGTCGGCGAGGCCGTCCAACTCCCTCCCCTGCACGGCTTTCCCGCCGTCCGCAAGCAGGCCCAGCTGGCGTCCGATGGCCTCAGCCGTGGTCGGATGGTCGCCGGTTATCATCTTGACCGTGATTCCTGCGCCGTGGCATTCCCGGATGGCGTCCACGGCCTCGGTGCGCGGCGGGTCGATCATGCCCATGAGACCGGCAAAGGTGAAGCCTTCCTCCTCTTCTCCCTCCAGGA
>JAAZOO010000519.1 GCA_012797715.1 Geobacteraceae bacterium
CGGATGGGAGACTTCTGGTTACCTATTCGGAGAATGCAGGACCCCAACGGCATTCTCCGCCCGGACAAGGGAGGGACTCGTGGAGCCGGAGTGTTGCTGGACAAAAGAAACGGTAACTGCCGTCGAATGTCCGTTCATCTCCCCGGACGAAACGGACCTCTACGGGTCCCTGAGGAGGAGGCTGGTTGCCAGATGCCTGGAATGCCCCCTTTTCTCCGCCGACCTGGAGCGGATGACGGGGGAAGGGCGCCCCGAGGCCTCGGTGCTGCGCATCCTCCGTGACGAATTTCTCCTCCTGAAATCCCGCCTGGACACGATGATTGGGTTTCTGGACAGCAGGAACATGGAGATCCAGTTCCTCCATGAGATAGGGGCGCTGCTCCAGACCTCCCTGCTGGAACTGGACGAGGTGCTGTCGGTTGCGCTGACGGCAATCACGGCCGGCAAGGGATTCGGCATGAACCGGGCCTTTCTCCTCCTTGCAGACAAGGAACGCCGAACCCTGAAGGGTTCCCTTGCCGTGGGCCCCCGCACCTACGAAGAGGCATGGGAGATCTGGGAGGAAATCGGCAGAACCGACTTCTCCCTGAAGGAGATGGCGAAGCACTTCCACGATACCAAGCTCTCGGCGGAAAAGGACAAGTTTCACGATATCCTGGAACGGCTCGCCGTGCCCATGGACGATACGGAATCCATCCTTATCCGCTCGCTCCAGGAGCGGAGGCCGATCCTGGTCCAGGACGCCTTCCATGACAGCCGGGTGGACCCGGACCTGGCGCACACCCTCGGCGTTGACAGCTTTCTTATCCTCCCCCTTCTTACCCGGAACCGGCGCATCGGCGTCATCATCGCGGACAACTTCATCACCAAGAAGCCGATTACTCTCGAAGACATGCGCTCCATGGAAACCATCACCTTTCCCGTTGCCTTCGCCATCGAGAGGGCCGCTCTCTATGACCGGCTCCATGAGGATCTCCGGAAACTGATGCTCGCCAATACGCGGCTGAAGGAACAGCAGGAGCTGATCGTCAGGCTGGAGAAAATGGCGCTGCTGGGCAAGGTGACCTCCAGCATCGCCCATTCCATCAGGAACCCCCTGATGATAATCGGGGGATTCGCCCGCTCCCTCCTGAAAAATATCGACGAGAACGACCCGAACAAGGAATTCCTGGAAACCATCGTCCGGGAGGCAAGACAGCTGGAGGACACCCTGTCCGAGGCGCTGGGGTACGCGGATTCCATGGCGCCCGTTCTTGACCGGTGGGACATCAACGAGCTGGTGGGGAATGTGTTCGCAGAGGTGCAAAGCCGCGCCGCGCGGGAGGGGGTCACGTTCACCATCCGCCTGGCCCCGGATCTGCCCATGATTCGCACCGATTACCGCCAGATGGCCTACTGCATCAAGAGGATTCTGCTTTCCTCCCTTGATGCCGTGACCCCGCCGGCGCAAATCTCCGTGGCGACCCGCGGCGACGGAGACGATATCCTGGTGGAGATTCGCGACACCGCTTCCCGGCCCGTCCGGGAGACCGGGGAGGCCATCTCCCGCCCCGCACTGGAAACGAGGACCGAAACCGAGAACCTGGAACTGTCCTTCTGCAGTGTGATACTTGAAAATTACTGTAAATCTTTTACTGTTGATGAAGACAACGGGCAAGGCACGCTGTACCAGTTGCGGCTGTCCCGGAACAAGGAGGAAGAACGCCATGAGTAGGATTCTGGTCGTGGACGACGAAAGCAGCATCAGACTCCTCTATTCCCATGAGCTTTCCGATGAGGGGTACGAAGTGATTACGGCCGCCGGCGCGGAGGAAGCCGTTGAAAAGCTCCGCAAGGACGATTTCGACCTGATCCTGCTGGACATCAAGCTGAAAAACGAAAGCGGACTGGATCTCCTGCAGCGCATCGTCAAGGAACGGCACAACCTGCCGGTGATCCTCTGCACCGCATTTTCCTGCTACAAGGACGATTTCTCGGCGTGGCTGGCAGACGGCTATGTGGTGAAATCCAGCGACCTGAAAGAACTGAAGCAGGAAATCCGGCGGGTGCTGGACAAGAAGTCCCTGCGAAACGCTCCCAGGCCCCGGGTGTAAGGTGTTTACGGGCCTGGTGTCCCGTCCCCTCAGGCGCGCATTCGCCCGGAGCGGAGGGGAGCTCCTCCATGCCTCTTCCCTGCAGCGCCCGAACCCGTCCACCCGTACCCCACATCCCCATGAAACGCCCGGAAGGAGGCAAAGAGAATGAAAGCCGTGATAATGGCCGGCGGTTTCGGCACCAGGATTCAGCCGTTGACGAGCAGTGTGCCGAAGCCGATGATCCCGCTGGCGAACCGCCCCATCATGCTCCATATCGTGGAACTCCTGAAGAAGCACGGCATCACGGATATGCTCATGCTCCTCTACCACCAGCCCGACATCATCAAGAACTTTTTCCGTGACGGTTCCGATTTCGGGATTACGATCGACTATGTCACCCCCCTCCAGGATATGGGAACCGCGGGAGCCGTCAAGTGCGCCGAACAGCTTCTGACCGAGCGCTTTCTGGTCATCAGCGGCGACCTCCTTACCGATTTCAACCTGAAAAAGATCATCGACTTCCACTGCGACCGGCACGCCATGGCGACCATTACCCTCACCTCCGTGAAGGACCCTCTCCAGTTCGGCGTGGTGATTACCGACAAGGAGCGGAGAATCACCCAGTTCCTGGAAAAGCCGGGGTGGGGCGAGGTCATCTCCGACACCATCAATACCGGCATCTACGTGCTGGAACCGGACATCTTCCGCTACATCCCGGCGGAAGAGAACTTTGATTTCTCCCAGGACCTGTTTCCGATCCTGCTGGAAAAGGGGGACCCCCTGTTCGGTTACCCGGTAAAAGGGTACTGGCGGGATATCGGCAATACCGACTCCTACCGGGAGGCCCACCACGACATTTTCCACGGAAGGATCAACATCCGCATCGATGAAGAGAAACAGGACCTGGTGGGCAAGGATGTCCGCCTGGGGACCGACGTCCGCCTCGACGACCTGAGGGCCGTGGAGGGGACGGTCATCCTCGGGGACAACTCCCAGATCCTGGGAAGCGCCCATATCAAGGACTCGGTAGTGGGCCGCAACTGCACCATCGAAGAAGGGGCCCGGCTGTTCCGCTGCGTGGTCTGGGACAACGTCTACATCAAGAAAGGGGCGAAACTGGTCGATTCGGTGATCTGCAGCAACGTCAGCGTCGGCCAGGGGGTCGTCATGGAAGAGGGCGTCATCGTGGCGGACGACACCTCCATCGGAGAGGACGCATTCATCAAGAAGGATGTGAAGATCTGGCCGAAAAAGCTCATCGAGGCGGGCTCCATCGTCTCCGGAAACCTCATCTGGGGAGAAAAGTGGAAAAAGGCCCTGTTCGAGGGGGCGCTCATCCGGGGGCTCACCAACATCGAACTGACACCGGAGTTCATGGCCAAGCTCGGCTGCGCCTACGGCAGCACCCTGCCCAAGGGGAGTTTCATCCTGGCGGGCCGCGACGCCCACCGCTCATCCCGCATGCTGAAGAGAAGCTTTATCGGCGGCATCCTCTCCACCGGCGTCAATGTCAGGGACATGAAGATGATCCCTCTGCCGCTGCTCCGCTACAAGCTGAAGACCTTCGGCGAGGTGGGAGGGGTGCAGTTCCGCGAGGCGAAAGATGACCCGGCGTCAACGGAAATCGTGTTCCTCGATGCCGACGGCATCGACTTTTCCAGCTCCATGGGGAAGAATGTGGAACGGATCTTCTACAAGGAGAATTTCCGGCGCGCCCACCACTCGGAACCGGGGGGCATCTCCGAACTGGCGAACGTCGTGGATTTCTACCGGGAGGGATTCCTCCGCGCCATCGACACCGGGCCGGCGAAACGGGGGAGCTTCAAGGTGGTCGTGGACTTCACCCATTCCGCTGCCAGCCAGATCCTCCCCGCCCTGCTGAATGCCATGGGGTGCGAGGTGGGGGCCCTCAACGCCTATATCGAGGAGCAGAGCGACGACACCAAGGGAACGAGCCAGGCCCTGAGCCTGCAGCAGATTTCCAAGATCGTGGTCGCCCTGGAGGCCCAGGCCGGTTTCTGGCTCGACCCGACCGCGGAGAGCATCGTCCTGGTGGACGAAACGGGAAAGGTGCGCGACGGCGCGGAGCTTCTCTGCCTGATGACGGCCCTCACCCTGCAGCGGGGAGCAAAAGGCGTGTTCGCGGTCCCGGTTTCTGCCCCGTCCGTCATGGAACAGATGGCCCGGGAAAGGGGATGCACGGTGCAGCGCACCAAGAGTTCCGAACGTTCCATGATCGAGGCGTCCCTGTCGTCGGAAGTGATTCTGGCCGGCTCCCTGAACGGCCGCTTCGCCTTCCCCCGCTTCCAGAACGCCTTCGACGGCATGTTCGCCATTGCCAAGGCCGTGGAACTGGCCTCCTCAAAGGGCGTCCCCCTTTCCAAGATAATGGAGGGAATCCCGTTCCGCGCCTTCCAGGAAGCCACCATTCCCTGCGTCTGGGAGATGAAGGGGGCGGTGATGCGCAAGATGAGCGAAGACAGCCTGGACAAGGAAGCGAACTTCATCGACGGCATCAAGGTCCACTTCGGCGAGGACTGGGTGCTGGTCCTTCCCGATCAGACCCAGCCCTTTATCCGAATCATCGCCGAGGCGAAAAGGGAAGATACCGCCCGCAAGCTTCTCAGGGAGTACCGGGACAAGGTCGAATCATGGAAAAAGGAGTTGTCCTGACGTGTCCGAACCCCTGGACGTGACATTCGTCTGGCACATGCACCAGCCGCTCTACAAGGATCCGCTCACCGGGGAATACGACCTCCCCTGGACCTACCTCCACGCGGTCAAGGATTACTTCGACATGGCCGCGATCGTGGAGGACACCGACGGCGCGGTCGCGTCCTTCAACCTGGTCCCCTCGCTGCTGGAGCAGATCCTGGACTATGCCGCGGGGCGGGCCATCGACCCCTTTCTCCTCCACGGCAGGATGGACCCCTCGGCCATGTCCGAGGAAAACCGCCGTTTCGTCCTCGACAATTTTTTCTCCGCCAACCGGGAGAGGATGATCGAGCCCAACCACCGCTACCTGGAGCTCCTCTACCTGGCGGGAAACGGATCGCGTAACCGTGGGATCGAGCGTATCCGCGCTTTCGGAGATCAGGATATCCTGGATCTCCAGGTGTGGTTCTTTCTGGCCTGGACCGGAGAGGCGGCCCGCCGCCGCTACCCGGCCCTGGAGGAGCTGGTGCGGAAGGGACGCAATTTCACCACCGGGGACAAGGAACTCCTCTTCCACACCCATTGGGAAATGCTGGGGGAAATCGTTCCCCTCTACCGGAGGATCCGGGAGCGGGGAAAGGCGGAACTGTCCGTCACGCCCTACTTTCACCCCATCCTCCCCCTCCTCTGTGACGGGACGATCGCCCGGGTCGCCACGCCGAAGGTGCGGCTCCCGGAAAACCGTTTCCGGCACCCGGAAGACGCACGCGCCCAGATCGCCGGGGGGATTGACTATTTCCGAAGGGTGTTCGGCGTCGCCCCCGCCGGAATGTGGCCGTCGGAGGGGTCCGTCAGCGACGAATCCCTGGAGGTGACGGCCCGGTGCGGCATCAGGTGGGCAGCGAGCGACGAAGACGTTCTCGCCGCGACCCTTCCGGGCGGTCTCGGGCACGGCAGGGAAGGGCTCTATCGTCCCTACACCTTCTCCCGGAACGGAAATAAGCTGGCGCTCCTGTTCCGGGACCACCGCCTGTCAGACCTGATCGGTTTCACCTATTCCCGCTGGGAAACGGCGCGCGCCGTGGACGACTTTCTGGAAAGGCTTGTGGAGATCGGGAAACACAACCCCGGCGGAGTGGTAACGGTCCTCCTGGACGGGGAGAACGCATGGGAATACTACCCAGAAAACGGCTACCCGTTCCTGTCCTCCCTCTACCGCCGTATCGCGGATCATCCGGCCCTCCGCCTCACAACGCCGTCCGGGGCCCTGGAAAGGGCGGGGGACAGGCAGGTGCTGGACCATATCCACCCCGGATCCTGGATCAACGGGAACTTCGGCATCTGGATAGGCCATCCCGAGGAGAACGCCGCCTGGGACCTCCTGGCCCAGGCACGTGCGGCTGCCGCGTCCGCAAGCCCCCAGGTTGCCGCGATCCTGACGGCGGGAGGGAGTGCCGCGGAGACTCCCGCCGACGAGGAAACCCCGGCCGGCCCGGTCTGCCGCTCCCTCTATGCGGCCGAAGGGAGTGACTGGTTCTGGTGGTACGGAGACGACCATTTTTCCCCCCACAGCCCCCATTTCGACAGGCTGTTCCGCAACAACCTGATCCGGGTCTACCGCCTGCTGGGCCTGGACGTGCCCCGGCGACTCTTCGATCCCATCAAAAAGGTTACCCCGGCGGGGCTGGTGCGGGAACCGGCCACCTTCATCACTCCGGTCATCAACGGCCAGGTGGATGACTACTTCGAGTGGCTGGGCGCCGGCCTCTACGACCTGAGCAAGCAGTCATCGGCCATGCACGCGGCGGAAAACCTCCTCCTCTGCTTTTTTTACGGCTATGACCTGCACGCACTGTACTTCCGGGTGGACGGAGCATCCCCCCTGGACACGGTTCTCCAGGAGAACGACCGGCTCTCCCTGCACCTCATGCTGGAGCGGGAATACCTCCTCCCCATGACGCTCGACGCATCGGACGGAGAGCTCCAGGTGAATGACCACTCCCGATGGCGGGGAACCGGCCGGACCTGCTCCTGGAAATTCGGCCGCATCTGCGAAGTGCGCATCCCCTTGGATGCCCTGGACCCCGCACCGGACGGAACGTTTTTCGTCTACCTCACCCTGTCGCGGGACCGGGAGGAAATCGGCCGCTGGCCCACCCATTCCCCCCTGGCGGTGACGTACGCCGGCCGGAGGCTGGAGCTGGAAAACTGGCTCGTATGACGAGTTTCCCTCCGGAGACTCCTGAGAAGAAAAGGGAGGCACCATGTCAGAACTGCGCTGGGACCCGCTGAAGCACCACTGGGTCATTATCGCCGCCGACCGCGGCAGGAGGCCCAACGATTTTTTCGTACAGGAGCCGCCGACACCGATGACAAACTGTCCTTTCTGCTACGGCAACGAGGACAAGCCTCCCCACGAGATATTCGCCCTTCGTCCGTCCGGTCCCCCCAACTCCCCCAACTGGAAGGTCAGGGTAATACCCAACAAATACCCTGTCCTGCGCGTGGAAGGGGAGGTGAAGAGCCGCGGCTACGGCATCTACGACGTGATGAGCGGCATCGGCGCCCACGAGATTATCATCGAAACCCCCGACCACGACAGGGGCATGGCCGACCTTTCCCCCGCCGAGATAACCGACGTGCTCACAGCCTACCGCGCCCGCCTCCTCGATCTGCGCCAGGACCTGCGGCTTCGCCACCTGGTTCTGTTCAAAAACCACGGCGCCCGCGCCGGCGCCTCGCTCAGCCATTCCCACAGCCAGCTCATCGCGGTGCCTCTCGTTCCTCCGGTCACGGTGGCGGAACTGCGAAACTGCCGGGATTTTTTCGAGCAGAGGAAACGGTGCATCTTCTGCGATATCATCGATTTCGAACTGCAGATGGGCGAACGGATTGTCCGGGAATTTCCCGGATACCTCATCTTCGCCCCCTTTGCCTCGTGCCTCCCCTTTGAACTCCGTCTCTTCCCCAAACAGCACCTCCACGATTTCACCCTCCTGGACGACGCGTCTCTGGGCGAGCTCGCCGTCGCCATGAAGGACATGCTCCTGCGCCTCAAGAAGGTATTGCACGATCCCCCCTTCAATTTCATCCTCCATACGTCGCCCACCCTTCAACCACGGCCGGGCAGGCCGGAATTCTGGACATCCATCGAGTACGACTACCACTGGCATATCGAGCTGGTGCCGCGCATCACTCCCATCGCCGGATTTGAATGGGGCTCCGGCTTCCATATCAACCAGACCCCGCCCGAAGAAGCGGCGGCCTTCCTCCGGGGAGCGGACCTGTAAGGGGCTGGAGAGGTTTTTCATCCTGCTGCCTCCCCCTGTGCCCATCGTGCAGCCGGGCCATGCACCGTCTCCCATGGAACACCATCTTCAGGGATGCCCCTGTGCGAAGCGGATGTTTTTTGACAAAGCAACTGCATTTGGATTATAAGGTTCTGAACCGTGTAGGCCGAAGAGAATACTGTACGCCTTCCCCCTGTTTCCATTGTACCCACCAGAGGATGTCTCATGAAAATACTGTTCGTCGCTTCAGAGGTTTCCCCGTTCGCCAAAACCGGCGGACTGGCGGATGTGACCGGCTCCCTTCCCCGGGCACTGAAAAAGAAGGGCCATGACGTTCGCATCATCATGCCCCTCTACCAGTGTGTCGAAGAGGACGATTTCACCATCAGAAAGGTCCGCAAAGGGGTGGAAATCACCGTCAACGGAGAGGTCCGCAAGGGACTGCTCCGCCAGACATCCCTCGACCACATTCCGGTCTACCTGTTGGAAAACAGGGACTATTTCCACCGCCCCGAACTCTACGGCACACCGGCCGGCGATTACCCGGACAACAGCCGGCGCTTCGGCTTCTTCTGCCGCGGCGTGATCGAACTCCTCAAGAGGATGGATTTCCGCCCCGACGTCATCCACTGCCACGACTGGCAGACCGCCCTGATACCGGTGCTCCTCAAGTACGGCCACCAGGAGGATCCCTTTTACCGGAAAACGGCCCTTGTCTACACCATCCACAACCTGGCCTACCAGGGCGTGTTCGAACGGGAGGCGCTCCCCGATCTGGGCCTCGACGACTCTCACTTCACCATTGAACGGCTGGAATTCTACAACCGGATAAACCTCATGAAAGGGGGTATTCTGGCAGCCGACGTGGTGAACACGGTCTCCGACACCTACTGCCGCGAGATTCAGACCGAAGAGATGGGGTGCGGCCTGGAAGGGGTCCTGCGCCTGCGCAGCCACGACCTCTACGGGATCCTGAACGGCATCGATTACCAGGAATGGAACCCCGCAACCGATCCCGCCCTGTTCAAGAAGTACACGCCCTCTTCCCTGTCAGGAAAGGCGGCCAACAAAAAGGGGCTGCAGAAAGCCCTCGGCCTCCAGCAGGCGGCCGACATTCCGCTGCTGGCAATGATTACCCGCCTCTCCACGCAGAAAGGAATCGACCTTCTGGAAAAGCTCCTTCCCCGCTTCGCCCGGGAAAGACTGCAGCTGGTCATCCTGGGGACCGGAGACGAAAAGTACATGACGATGCTGAAGGATTTCAAGGAGACGGGGGCCGGCAACATCTCCATCCATCTCGCCTTCGATACCGCCCTGTCCCGCAGGATCTACGCGGGGAGCGACATGTTCCTCATGCCTTCCCACTACGAACCGTGCGGCCTCGGGCAGCTCATCGCACTCCGCTACGGCTCGGTGCCGGTCGTCCGGAAAACCGGGGGATTGGCCGATACGGTGTTCGACAGACGCGACGGCGTCCGCGATCCCAACGGCTTCACCTTTGACGACTACACGCCGGAGGCATTCCTGGAAGCGATTACCCGGGCCCTCGATGCCTACCGTGACAGGAAATCATGGGACAAGATGGTCCGCATCGGCATGCATTCCGATTATTCCTGGGAACACTCGGCCGCCGAGTATGATGCACTGTACGAAAAGGCCCTCACCAAGGTCGTATACTGAGGGGAAAATCCCGATGGCGAACGGACCGGATGAATTCGACGAACTGACCAGGGAAATCCGCAACCTCATCAAGGAGAACAAGCGGTTCCTGGAGCGCGTGCGGGAAGAAGACTTCGAACCCGAGGAGGGGGAGGAGGAAACCGAGGAATCCATGGAGGATTTCGAGGAGTTGTAGACTATCGGAAGACCCGGAACGGAAACTGAAACGCCCCCGAACTAAGCGCTTGCGGGGGCGTTTCTTCATCGTCCGTACCACTTTGTTTTCAGGCAGCCTATTCCCCCACCAGCCTCAGAAAATCCATGACCAGCTGATAGGTAAGCCCCCATAGCACCGGCTCTCCGGGCTGAGGCAGGGAGATGCCCGGACTGACCATTACCTGGCCGTCGAAACGGACCACCTTTTCGCCGTGACGGGCCTGGTCCGTCAAATCGGCGAACGGTACCCAGAAGGCGTCCTGAACCTCGTCGTCCATGAGCCTGAACGGACCGGTTTCAGCGGTCTCGTACACGAAACAGGAGACATGCACCGGGATGCGGGCCCCCGCTATATCCGAGAGGCGGCCGAGAAAGCGCGCGTTACGCAGGTCGAGGCCCACTTCCTCCAGGGTTTCCCGCTC
>JAAZOO010000520.1 GCA_012797715.1 Geobacteraceae bacterium
ATTCGGTGTGGAGGTGATAGCGGTCGATCGCTACGCCGACGCGCCTGCCATGCAGGTGGCACATCGCAGTCACGTGATCAACATGCTGGATGGAGAGGCGCTGCGGGAACTGGTGCGCACCGAGCGCCCCCGCTTCATCGTGCCGGAAATCGAGGCGATTTCCACCACTACGCTGCTGGAACTGGAGGGCGAGGGGTATACGGTCATCCCCACTGCACGGGCTGCGAACCTGACCATGAACCGGGAAGGAATCAGGAGGCTGGCCGCTGAGGAGATCGGATTGCCCACCGCTTCATACCGCTTTGCCTCCACAATGGGGGAGTTCAGGAAAGGAATCGGAGAGATTGGCTTCCCCTGCGTAGTCAAGCCCATCATGAGTTCATCGGGCAAGGGGCAGAGTGTCGTCAGAGGTGAGGAAGATATCCATACGGCGTGGCAGTATGCCCTGGAAGGAACGCGGGGTGCCGCGGACAAGGTCATCATCGAGGAATTCATCCCCTTCGATTACGAGATTACGCTCCTTACGGTACGGTATGCCGGTGGAACCCGCTTCTGTCCCCCCATCGGCCACATTCAGATCAAGGGGGACTACCACGAGTCCTGGCAGCCGATGCCCATGTCGGAGTCGGCCCTTGCCAAGGCGCAGTGGCAGGCCAAGGCCGTAACCGACGCGCTGGGCGGCTACGGCATCTTCGGCGTGGAGCTCTTTATCAAGGGGGACAACGTCTATTTCAGCGAGGTCTCGCCCCGCCCCCACGACACGGGCATGGTGACCATGGTCTCCCAGAACCTCTCGGAGTTCGAGCTGCACGTGCGGGCCATCCTCGGCCTGCCGGTGCCGGAAGTGGTGAGCCTGGGCCCTGCCGCCTCCCATGTAATCCTGGCCGAGGGCGCACACCAGGAAATTGCCTTCGACGGGCTGACCGAGGCGCTGGAAGTGCCGGAGACCAAGCTGCGCCTGTTCGGGAAGCCGGACACCCGGCCGGGCCGGAGGATGGGGGTGGCCCTTTCCCTCGGCAGGGATCTGGACGAGGCGCGCAGGCGGGCCGAGCAGGCCGCCCATGCGGTGAAGATAATGCCGATGTAATCGCATACCTGTCTTTTCAGTGCTGACCATCTGAGGACCCCTCTCCCTGGCCCTCTCCCACGCGGGGAGAGGGAATTGAGAAGCTCCCCTCCCTACGATGGGAGGGGCCGGGGGGGTGCAATAGAATAATCGGCTAAAGCAGAAATTCCTTGACACGGCGGTGATTTTTATCTATTTTTAGACGCTCATCTCAATTTCAGCATAAAGGTGGTGAAGTACATGTACGCAGTGGTTAAGACCGGAGGGAAGCAGTACAAAGTTTCCGAGGGCGACCTGCTGAAGGTCGAAAAGCTGGAGGGCGCGGTGGGAGACACCGTGGAGCTCACCGAAGTCCTGATGGTTGGCGGCGAAAAGGTCTCGATCGGAACACCTTTAGTGCCCGGCGCCTCTGTGACGGGTAAAATCGTCGAGCAGGGGAAGGACAAGAAAATTCTTGTCTTTAAGGCCAAGCGGAGAAAGAACTCCAGGAAGCTGAACGGGCACCGCCAATTCCGGACCGTTTTAAAGATAGAAAAGATCAACGCGTAGGGGAAATTCCCCGGCAATCGGGAGGTTATAGGTTATGGCTCATAAGAAAGCAGGCGGAAGCACCCGAAACGGCCGCGACTCGGCCGGACAGCGACTTGGCTGCAAGAAATACG
>JAAZOO010000521.1 GCA_012797715.1 Geobacteraceae bacterium
AAGCGGTCAGGACACACGTCACAATGAAAAATTTCAAGCGTTTCATGGAGATCCTTCCCGTTCGTCATTCCGTTCTGGGACCGTCACCCGTCCCTCCGTCCGGACGGATAAAGACGGTGTGGGCGTCCGGGAAAGGAAACCCGGGTATCCCCAGGGAACACGCGGTTTTCCGTTCCCATCGTTCAATGGACTCGGCACATGCCTTCCCATAAAAAAACCGGACGCGAAGGAATTCGCATTCCGGGCATTCCGGTCCGTTGCCTGCTTCAGCGTCACGTCGGCACTGTCCCCTTTGGTCAGTAGAAACGTACCGGGGATGTGTGACACCCATTTGTCTGATATGTAAATTTTGTGTTACAGAGGACTCCGGGGAGCCCAGTATGCGGGATTCCCCCCGGGCAGAAACCGGAGTTGCGTCCTGAAGAGGCTCCGGAGCCCTGCCAGCGACGGGAACGAGCCCAATGGGAATGGTAATTCTCAAACCAGTCGTCTCGCCAGGGCTGCGATGGCAGGCCGTACCCTTTCCGGCAACGTAGGGTACTGGTCCTTGGCAATCATTCCGGTAAAGAGGGAGCCCACGACTTCCGCACCGATCATCTTTGCCGTCATCCTGAGCTGTCTGGCGGTTCCGAACAACCAGCGCCCCAGGATACCCGGAGCTGCGCACGAGGAGATCACCAGGGCCTTTTTCTTTGGCGCCTTCCCTTTTCTGTACTGTGGTGCATTCATACCCCACGGCCAATAGGCATACACAGCCAAACGCTCCATGAGGCGTTGAAAGACGGCAGTGACGGAACCACAGTTCGTGGGGGAAGCGAGGATATAGCAATCCGCCCGTTCAATGGCATCAATCAAAGCGTGCATTCCGTCACGCCGCACACATTCCCCCGGCGCCGCACCGGGCTTCTGGGTGCACACGCGGCAGTTCAGGCAGCTCTCAACAGGGTAGTCGCGGAGAAGGAATATCTCCACTTCGGCGCCGGCAGCTCGAAGTTCCCGCGCCAACGCCTCCACCGTTTGATCCGTGATGCCGTTGTCCCGATATGAACCATTGATTGCCACTACCTTGACCATGCTCACCACCTTTTCCTATCCGGGAATATCTCCCTTTCAGAGGTCTCCCGCACCAAGGGCCCACCCGCAGGCCCAGGGTGGTACGGACAGGCGATCCGGCCCGACGGGAAGAGCGGTTGCAAAGAAACGGATAGCTCCTTTTATCGGCATCGTCTGGATTCCACTCAAAATGATGGGGGAAAGGAAATCAGGCTGAGTCGGCAGAAAGTCCTATACGTACCAGCGCAACCCCATTTCCGCGCCTGTCCTGTCGCTGCTCTTGGGCACATGCCCCCGGCTTCGCATACGACACCCAGGCGTTGCAGTGGTATTGTAACAGGAAAGCGACACCGCGGCAGCACGATGTTTCAGGAATATCACCAGTATCACGAGACAGGGCCGACACGGCTCTTGCGAAGCATACCCGGCGCGCCGGGAGAAAGACCGGACCGTGTCCGCGCGGTCCGGGCTTCATGGTATCCAGGTTGAATGATCCCGGTTTCGTCAGGTGAAGGCACCCCCGGCTCACTTCGGAAATTGTCACCTGCCCGGTGCCGGTAGCCGGTGATACCCTCCAACAGCCAGTTACTTCCTGTTCCTTCTGATCCCCATCAGCCCCAGCAGACCGGAACCGAGCAGCCAGCCCGCTGCGGGAAGGGGTGCCGGGACGACATCCACGTTCGCCCCGAAGTTGCCGAACAGGGACAGGGGATCGAGACCCGGCATTGTGCCGAGACTGTGGGAATAGACGGCGTTGTTATAGCTTCCTTTCTCCACCAATCCCTCGCAGCTCCTCAGTCCCTCTCCACATCAGGGTCCAAATCCAGATTGTCAGAACGTTGCCGCGCCGGTATCCATCACCCATGGTTTGCACGACCATCCGGTCCTTGAGCCGTTATCGCGAAAAGCGCTCTGGAATGTTCCGGG
>JAAZOO010000522.1 GCA_012797715.1 Geobacteraceae bacterium
TCCCGGACCATGACGCGGGCCACGGTGCCAGGAACCCGTGACGAGATGGAATATACGTGAGACTCGATGAATGCGTTGTCTGTTTCCACATGCGTCTTGCTTTTCACCCAGAGACGCATGCCGAAGATGCACGCTCCAACGGCCAGCAGAATGAGAACAATGCCTGCGTGCTTCCGTTTGCTGCCGTATTTCCCCGGCGTTGGCGCTTCGTTTCCCGGGGCGGTCCCGGCAGTGGTATGTTCCTCGGTCATCCCTATCCTCCCTGTAAGGCAGTCACGGGCTACAGCTCACCCTTTGCTTTCCGTATCCGGGCAACAGCGACCTGGTGATCGAAGATTGCACGGTAGTATTCGGTCTTGGTCCTGGTGAGGAGGGTCTGGGCATCTATCACATCAGTGGCGGTGCCCACGTGCTCCTGGTACCGGTTCTTGTTGATGCGCAGGTTTTCCTCCCCCTGCCGCACCGCTTTCTCCGCCGTAGCAATCCGCTCCGCGGCAATGCGGGCGTCGTTGACCGCCGTGTCATACTCAAGGCGGACCTGCTCTTTCAGTGCCGAGAGCTTCTCTTCGCTCCGGGCCCGTGACTGGACCGCCTGCCGGTAACGCGAGGTGGTGGCGAAACCGTCGAAGAGGTTTACCCGCAGCCCCACGGTCGCATGGAGGATGGTCTGCTCCTGCACCCGATCGTTCTCCACGTAATCGGCTCCGATGCGGGCGAACAGTTCTGGGAGGAAGAGACTCCTGCTCTCCTTGATGGCAAGCTCGTCGGCGCGGATACCCTGCCGCAGCGCCTTCACTTCCGCCCGGGCGTCCGGGTCGAATCCGGTCCCGTTTCCCTCGTCGCCAGAGGCATCCCTCGCCGCCGGCTCCTCCAGATCGGCGCGGAAGGACGGTGGTTGCCCAATCAGGTAGTTGAGGTAGAGGCGGCCGTTCGCGACCCGGTTTGCCTCCATGAGCCGATGCTGCCTGCTGGCAGCCAGTTGCACCTCGGCCTGGAGCAGGTCGTTGCGCGTCACCACACCCTGCTGGAAGAGATTCTTCGCCACGCGCAGGTGGTCAGTCATCTGCGCCACCTCGTCCTCCGCGGCCTGGAGGAGCTTCTCGTATTCCAGGATTCCGTAGTAGGCCTGGATCACCTGCAGAAAGACATCCTGCTCGCGGGCGGTATAGGTGAGAGCCGCTGCGTCCCGCACGGCCTGTGCCCGGCTGTGGCGGGCGGACGTCCGTCCGAAATCGTAGAGGGTCTGTTCGGCCGTAGCGGAGAAGAACGGGTACTCCTTCTGCTGGGTTCTCATGGTCATGCCCTGAATGAGGAAGGCCTGGGGATCCTGCTGAACGGTATAGCCGCCGTGGAAATCGAGGCGCGGCAGGAATCCGCTCCGGGCGATGCCGATTCCTTCGGACGCTATCTTCGTGTCAAAGGCGGTGACCTTCAGTTCGGGGTTTGCCGCTGCCGCCCTGTTCAGGCAGTCCCGCAGCGTCAGCCTTTCCGCGTACGCGGCTCCCGTCAGGAGAAGCGTTGCCCAGATGGTTGCGAGGATGATTCGTGCCATGGAATATCTCCCTGTCTGCCCGTCCGGTGCCCGGAAGGAGGGTTTCCTGGGCCGGAGGGGGTTGCTGTCCAAGAACGGGTGCCGTGTCAACCGGGTAATTCGCTCCCTCACGGGTTCTCCTTCCCCCCTGTATCCGTGGCCGGCTCTACGGCGCATACCGGGGCTTCCGGAGGAAGTAGAGGAAGGGGATAATGGCCAGGAACGCCAGGCCGAGAACCCAGAAGATGCGGGTATAGGCGAGGAGGGCCGCTTCCCGCTCCACCATCCGGTACAGGATGCCCAGCGCGGCCTTCTGGGACGAGACGGCCTCCAGCCCGCGCAGCACAGCGGCTTCCGTCAGTTCCCTGAAACGCGACTGCAGGAGCGGGTTGTACGGATTGACGTGTCCGGCCAGGTGAGCTTGGTAGAACTGGGCGAGCCGGGTGAGCATGGTGGCGGACAGGGCGATGCCGACGCTGCCGCCGATATTGCGCAGCAGGTTGTAGATGCCGGTGGCGTTCCCCATTTCCACCCGGGGGATATTGGCCAGGGCGAGCCGTGTCAGGGGTGGGAAGATCATTCCCAGGGCCGCCCCGAGCATGACACGCGGCCACACGAAGTCCCAGTAGGAGGCCTGCAGGGTGAAACCCCGCATGAAGAACAGGGAGATGGCGCCCAGCACCAGGCCCGCCAAAATGATCCACCTGCCGCTCCGTCGCTGGATGTAGGCGCCGACTGCCGGCATGACGATGACCGACGCAATGCCTCCCGGAGCCATGACCAGCCCGGCGTTGGTGGCGCTATACCCCATCAGGGTCTGGAGAAAGAGGGGGAGCATCACCACCGAGCCGTAGAGGCAGAAACCGACCATGAACATCACGAAATTGCCGGATGCGAAAGCCGCATCCCTGAACAGCCGCAGGTTTACGATGGGGTGCTCGTGTTTCAGCTCCGTGTAGACGAACAGGACCAGCGAAACCACCGAAATGACGGAAAAGGTGATGATAAAGGACGAGTTGAACCAGTCGTCCTGCTGTCCCTTGTCCAGCACCACCTGCAGGGAACCGATTCCCAGGGTCAGGAGCGCCAGGCCCCAGTAGTCGATGCTCGCCTTGTGGCGTTTCAGGTAGGGCGGATCGAAGATGAAGTACCGGGCCATGATCACGGCGAGGATGCCCACCGGGATATTGATGTAGAATATCCAGCGCCACGACATGTTGTCCGTGATCCAGCCGCCCAGCGTCGGCCCGACAACCGGTCCGAACATGGCGCCGATGCCGAAGATGGCCATGGCCATCCCCCCCTCCTGGGGGGGGAAGGATTCCATCATGATGGCCTGGCTCATGGGGATCAGCGCTCCTCCCGCCGCTCCCTGCAGAATCCGGAAGAAAACGAGCGCCCCCAGATTCGGGGCCATGCCGCAGAGAAAAGACGAGAACGTGAACATGATGATGCAGGAGATGAGGAACCTCTTCCTGCCGAACATGCGCGCCAGCCAGCCGGTCATGGGCATGATCACCGCATTGCTGATGAGGTAGGAAGTGAGGACCCAGGTGACCTCGTCGGTCCCTGCGTTGAGGTTCCCCTGCATGTGGGGAAGGGCCACATTGGCGATGGAGGTGTCCACAATCTCCATGAAGGCGGGTATCATGACCGTGAGGGTGATGAGCCACTTGTTAACCGGCCGGGTGCGATCGTCTGTCATGCTACCCCTCTTCACCGCGAAGCCGTTTCCTCTCTTCTTCCGCCCGCAGCCCGGCCAGGGCATGCAGGCTGAAGGAGAGAATCTGGTCTGCTATCGTACCGATGTCGGAGGGATCGAAGCGGTGCTCCGACGACATGCGGGTGATGACCGATCTGCTGAAGAGGTAGAAGAGGCACTGGCTCATCACGCTTCGGCTGCAGGCAAGCACCGTCTCTTCCTCGGCGGCATCCCCCAGGAGGGATTGCACGATGTCCACCAGCTGCCCGAACAGGGAGCGGATCCCTTCCTCTATCATCATGTCCAGCGCACTGGTCGGTTCCACCATCTCCCGCATTACCAGCGTGCCGAAGCACAGGGTGCGCTCGTCAAAGGCCGTGCGGAGGAGAAAGGAACGGATAAAGGCAAGAAGTTGTTCCTGCGGTGATGCATCGGGAGACAGACCGCAGGTGGTGGGGTATCGTTCGTATGCCTGTCGGCGAAGGTAGCGGATCGTTTCGCTGTAGAGGGCTTCCTTGCTCCCGAAATGGTAGTTGACGGCAGCGAGATTCACCTGGGCGCGGCCGCAGATCATGCGGATGGTGGTTGCGGCGAAACCGTGCTCGGCGAATATGGAAGCCGCAGCTTCCAGGATGCGTATCCTGGTTTCCGGCAATTCCGTGTCCATTCGTGGAGGCTCCTCCCGGAGGTCAAGTGCGCAAACGCTTGTATCAAACAAATGTTTGAAACGCAACAAAAAAATTCCGCACCGGTTACGGGTGGGCAACGGAAGGGCAGCGTCCCATCGGAGCAGATGCCCTGCCCCGGGCCTCCCGTGGGAAGGGGGGCCGGAGGGAGAAAGAATAGAGGTTTCGGCGCACTAGTCGGCCAAAGGGCGTGAAGGGGGTGCGGGGGAGGCGCCGGCCGAGGAGTACGGGCGCTGCGTGCCGGAGGACGGCGCGACTGCCGGCTCCCCGGACGTGGTGCCGTAGAGCCGGCGGTAGACCTCCGCTGCCGCCATGACCTTCTTCACGTATTCGCGGGTTTCGGGGTAGGGGATGCTTTCGATAAACTCATCCTCGCCAAGGGAGGGGAATTTGGTGCGCCATCGCTGCACCGGTACCGCCCCGGCATTGTATGCGGCCACCGCCGACACGGTGTTGCCGTTGAAACGGTCCAGGAGCTGTTTCAGGTAGCGGGTCCCGAACTTGACGTTCACATCGGTCTGGTGGAGCAGGGCCGGAGTGAGCGCTTCGCTCATCCCCCGCGCCGTTGCCGGCATGAGCTGCATGAGCCCCACCGCGCCCGCGGGGGAGAGAGCGTCAGGGGAAAAGGTGCTTTCCGCCCGGATCAGGGCATAGGTCAGGTGCTCGCTGATGCCGGCAGCCGATGCATGGCGGGAAACCGACTCCCTGAATCCGGCGGGATAGAGGATGGCCCAGATAAAGGGGGTCGTGGGGTCCTGCTGCCGGGGCGGGTCTGCAGCGAACAAACCCATGGCGTAAGGGTAGTCCTCCATGGCAAGGTAGAGGGCCGCCACGTCCAGGGAGCCCCTGAAGGAGGCGCCTTTTCTCTTCTTGATGGAGGCGAGCTCCATGCGCGCCTCCTCCCGGAGTCCGAGGGTGACGAGGGCACGCGCCCGCTCGAAGCCCGACGGCAGGGGAAGGGTGGAGAGCAGTGCGGGAGTGATGGACGGAATCAGGGTGGTGCGGCTTCCGGTTTCCTTTTCGATGTTCAGGGAGTAATACCCGGCCGGGTATTCTTCTCGCAGCAGGGCATACGTATCCCGGGCCGCGTCCCGGGAACCCGCCCTGTCATAGGAGCGGCCCAGCCAGTAGAGAGCCTTCTCCCGGTACTCGGGATTTCCTGCCAGGGCACGGAAGGAATCGGCGGCAGCGGGGTACTCTCCCGCCAGGTAGAGAATCCAGCCCGTCTCCCACCGGGCGCGGGGGGCTGTGGACGACGCCGGGTAGTCGTTCAGCAGCTTTTTCAGGGTGGAGAGCGCTTCACGGTTTTCCCCTGCCTGTTTCCTTATGAGCGCAGCCTGGAGCAGGGCGTCATCGGCCAGTTCCGATTGGGGCCGGGTTTCCGCAAGGCTCTGAAAGATGCCCAGCGCATCCTTTTCCCTCCCCATCCGGTCCAGGAGGGTGGCGTACCAGTAGGCCGCCTCGTCCCGGTATTCCGGATAGGGAGAATCCGGGGAAGAGAGCCGGGCGAGTGCCTGGTGCGCTTCGCCGTTTCTTTTTACCCGGAAGAGGGCCAGGGCGCTCCTGAATGCCAGTTTGCCGCGCAGGTTTTCGGGGAGCGAGTCGGGCACCACCAGGGAGAACGTGGCAAGGGCTTCCCGGTATTTTTTCAGATCAAAGAGGGTGCATCCGCGTTTGAAGAGCTCCTCGCCACTGTAGGGAGGGACCGGGACTCCGGCGGAACGGAGTCTGGTGAGTTCTGCCTCCGCGGCGGACGCAATATCCTTTCCCGGGTAGGTGAGCCAGATTCCCCGCAGGTCCCGGGCCGCTCCCTCCCGGTCGCCGAGCTTTTCCCGGCAGAGAACGGCCTGGTAGCGGGCCCGCAGGGCATCGTTTCCCGATGCATAGGTTTCCACGCAGCGGAGATAGGCATCCAGAGCGGCCTGGAAGTCCCCTTTCCGGAAAAGGATATCCGCGGTCAGGAAGTCGCCGGAACGGGCCAGGGGGCTCTGGGGGTAGTCTGCGCGCATCCTGCGGAGCAGGGGCAGGGCCTCGTCGAAACGAGACAGGTGCATGAGGGCCCGAGCCCGGTAGAAGAGGGCGAAGTCTCCCAGAAGGGGGAACGCATCCGCGTTTCCCGTCAGGACGCGTTCCGCTTCGTCCCATCTTTCCAGGCGGCAGGAGGCGACGCCGAAAACGAAGTCCCGTGCCGGGCCCGTCGGGATCCGGAGCGCCGACTCGCGGGCACCGGAATACTCCCGCCGCGCCATCTTTTCCCCAATGCCGCGCAGGGCCTCGTCATCCCAGGAAAGCAGGGACGCCCGTGACACGGAGATAGAAAGGAGCAGAATGATAATGAGCAGGGGGATGTGTCGGTACAAGGGAGTGACTCCTCTCGATGAGCCGTTCTTGAACGGGGCCTGGAAAGCATGGAGGGACGCCGCCTTGTGCCGGATCGCGGGGCGTCCCGTGCCTCCTTTGTGAGGAAATCATTGTATACAATAGCATCCGTCGGGGCAACCGGAAAGGGCGGTTTTGGAACGGCGCGGAACGACGGGTGTCCAGCGTCGTCCGACGCGTGCCGAACGACGCTCCACGGACCGTATCACATTCCCATGGGAGGGTGAGGGGTATTGTGCTCCTTTTCCTCGGCCATACGCATCCTTTCTTCTTCTTGCATGGCGTTTCTCCCCTCGGGCGTGTCCGGGTAGAGAGTTACCGAAACGGAATCCTTGTGGATTTTCCACATGGCGCCGGTGGCCGGGTCCACGACCAGGATGCCCAGCAGCCCTCCGAAGATGATGTTGCCGAAGTACCAGCCGTTGATTCCCGCCTCAACCGGAACTTCGCGGGGAAGGTAGCCGTTCTTGCTGATTTTCACCCGATATTTTGCGTTTTGAAAAAATCCTGCGTCATTGGGAAGGGTTGCGGTGAAGGGCGTCCTGGTTTTCAGGATAGTCGTTCCGCTGCGCGTGTCCACGATTTCGCACACGGCGTCGTCGGGGTGTGAAACGATGGGCAGGGTCTTGGGCCCGCCGGAAACGATGGACGCACACCCGGCGGCAAGGCACAGGGAAAGGGAGAGAATTGATTTCGTCACATGATGGAAATGCATGGGTACCTCCGTGAATTGATTTTGGAGATACCGTAGAGCAGGGAGGGGAAAAAGGCGAGGACTGCAACGTTGCGGTTTTTCTGAATGGCGGAAAGGGCGTCGGTCGTCGGTCGTCGGTCGTCGTTCGTCGTTCGTCGTTCGTCGGTCGTCGGTCGTCGGTCGTCGTTCGTCGGTCGTCGGTCGACGTTCGACGCTCGACGCTCGACGCTCGACGAACACTCAGACCTTGATGACGAGTTCCGAGTAAGGGGGCAGCAGGGCGTCCGCTGTCAGCAGACGGAGAGGTTCGCCCAGAGACTGGGCAAGAAGCATGCGGTCGAAAGGGTCTTTGTGAAAATGCGACAGGTGTGAAAGCGCCAGGGTATGTTCCGGAGTTATGGGCAGCGGCTCGAAGCCGCTTTCGCGTATTCCCTCGGCCAGATCGGAGGGAACTGCCTCAAGTTTCCCGAGGCTTATCTTGATGACGGCTTCCCAGAGTGAAGCCGCGCTCACATACACGCTATCGGCATCAGTAATCATCTTCCGAGCCTCCGCCGAGAGCAGCGGAGAATCATCAAGCCACCAGAGATAGATATGGGTATCCAGCAGAATTCTCATGCGCCCGGCTCGAATGTGTCGAGGATGTCATCGGGCAGCGGCGCATCGAAATCATCTGCCACCCGTATCTTTCCCTTCAGCCATCCAGGCTTGCGAACTTTTTTGCCGCCGCCAAAGGGGACAAGGCGCGCCAAGGGCTTGTTTCCCCGCGCGCTAACGATGTCTTCGCCTTGCTGCACCTCATCCAGCAGGCGGGAGAGATTGGTTTTCGCTTCATGAGTGTTGATGATTACCATGAGCCCCTCCCTATGCTTAGTTCAGGTTAGTTTACTAGGTCGGGCGTTACTTGTCTATTTGAAAATCCGTCGGGCGTCGGTCGTCGGGCGTCGGTAAACCGTCGTGCGGCGCTGTAGCCGTCGAACGTCGGTGAGGCCGTCGAGCGTCGGAAAACCGTGGAGAGTCGAAAACCGGTTACAGGCGCATTAGCAGGTATTATCGAGAGTACAGGTGAAAATTCGTGCAATGCGGGGAAATGGGTTGTTCCGGTGGCCGCTCTTTCCATGGTTTTCACGGATTTCGACGCTCGACGCTCGACCGGTTTATTTCAGACTGCCGTGGAGCTTTGCAAGCATCATGCAGATTCTTTCCGCAAGCGCCGACAATTCATCATGCAGGGAACAATCAATCAAGCCGATATCGCGGGCCAGGAGCAACTGGTATTTCAACTCTCCGCAGGAACCCCGAGCGATGCCGACGAAGCGCCGGTATTCGTTTTTTCCGAAGCGATACGCCCCTTCGATAAGATTCATGCAGATTGAAGATGACGCGCGCCGCATCTGCGACACAAGGCCGAACTTTTCGCCGGCCGGGAAGTTATCTGTTGCTGTATAGACTCGCAGCGTCAAATCATGCGCCATTTTGAAGACTTCCATTTCCTCAATTTTCATGGGAGGCTCCGTAAAAGCCGTCGGTCGTCGGGCGTCGGGCGTCGGGCGTCGAGCGTCGGTCGTCGAGCGGCGTTCGTCGAAAACCTTCGTGTTTCGGAAAGGCGAAGAGAATCGTCCAACACCGGAGACATCAGCCTGTCCAGGTTTTTGCTTTTTCACGGTTCTCACGGCTTTTAAGGTTTTCCACGTTCGACGAGCGACGTTCGACGTTCGACGGTATCTCTTGTTGTAATCCCTTCGTAAGTCAGGTCAATTCCTACTGTATGCAATCCCGATAAAATTCAGGGATGCTATACTAGCTAGTCGTAATCCCTTCGTAAGTCAGGTCAATTCCTACCCA
>JAAZOO010000523.1 GCA_012797715.1 Geobacteraceae bacterium
GAGCATTCCGAAGATTGCCGCATCATCCTCCTGGACCGGGGCAGCGATCCGGAAACAGAGCAAATCCTGCACGAATTCGCAGAGTATCTTGGTGACGGGGCGATCCTTCTCCGCTCCGAGCGTGCTCGGGGATTCGTGGAAACGATCAACCTGGGTCTTGAGCGGGCCTCCGCGCCTCTCATGATTGCGGTGCGGACAAGTACCCTGGTCACTCCGGGATGGATGGAACCCCTGCGGGAAGCCGCGCAAAAACCCGATGCCGGCGTTCTCGTTCCCGTCTTCCAGCCGAGGGAAGGAGCCTTTTCGACGCGGGTGAAGGGGGAGCCGCCCCCTGCGGAGACGGGATGTGGTTCCTTTGCAGCCATCGGGATCACACGCCCTCTCTACGAGAGGGCGGGCGGATTCGACTGCGGGATGGACGGAGACTCCTGGTGTCTCAGGGATTATTCACGCCGTGCCCATGGTGCCGGTTTCCGTACCCTTTCTGTGGCTGGCCCTCCCGTGCTGTTCCGGGAAGAACCCGCCTACGGATCATCCGAAAGACGGGAACGTCTCCGGGTGGAAAGCGAAGCGATTTTTCGCGCCCGATGGGGAGAAGATCATGCCTACTGCCTCCGTCTCCCCCGGAACATCCATCCGGAAAAGCTCTCGCTGTCCTTCCACACGATGCTTGCCGGTGCGAGAAAGGGTCACCATTTCTTCGTTTTGTCGCCCGGAACCGTGTTTCGAAGGATTCTCAACGCCGGTTTTCATCGCCTGCACGGCAATATAACCGTGGAGAGGATTCCCGCTTTGTTCCCTTCCAGGGCGGTCCGTTCCGCATGTGCCCGTTTCCGGGAAACGTATCCGGGTGGTGTGCTGCTGAGCGGTATGGAAGCGGTTCTTGATGTGTGTGTTGGAAAAGGCGTCACTTTCCATGAGGTGGAAAGCGCTTTCACAGCCGCGGAGGTCTGAATGTCGGATATGGTGCATAGGCATAGGGTGCAGAACTGTTTTGCGGCCCATCGTGCGATCATGGATACGGTTGAACGGGAACTCTCTCAGGTCATTGCGGAGGTTGCCGCTCTTCTGGTCGATGTCTTTCGCGGCGGGGGGAAACTTCTCGTCATGGGGAACGGCGGCTCGGCCGCGGACGCCCAGCATTTCGCGGCTGAACTCGTGGGACGATTCCTCATGGAACGGAGAGCTCTTCCTGCCATCGCCCTGTCCACTGACACATCGATACTCACCGCGGTGGGTAACGATTACGGTTTCGCGTCGGTTTTCCGTCGTCAGGTGGAGGCCCTGGCTGCGAAAGGCGACGTGGTGATGGGAATTTCCACCAGCGGATCCTCCCCCAATGTCCTAGAGGCGCTTCGCCGGGCCCGTGAAATGGGGTGCAGGACCGTAGTGCTTCTCGGAAGGGACGGAGGGGCGATCCGGGGAGTGACGGACCTGGACCTGACCGTTCCCGTCAGGGATACGCCACGCATCCAGGAAGCACATATCGCAATCATTCATATACTGTGCGAACTGGTGGAACAGGGATTGTACGGAGACGCGTGCACGCCGTGAGGGGCGGGCCGGCGCAGTGAATCCAGGGAAGGCAAGGGACTCGTCATGGATCGTAGGGATGCTGAATCCATCTTCACACGGGCGCGGAATGTCAGAGCACTGATTCTCGGGGACCTGATGATTGATGAATATCTCTGGGGCAGGGCAGAGAGGATATCACCCGAAGCTCCGGTACAGGTAGTCGACGTGAAAAGGGAGGACATTCGGCTCGGCGGCGCCGGAAATGTGGCCAACAACATGGCCGCGTTTGGATGCAGGGTCTTTATCTGCGGGGTCGTCGGCGGAGACGAAAACGGAGCCAAACTGCGACGGGCGTTTGCCGATGGGGGAATGGATGTTTCCGGGGTGTTCGAAGACCCGCTCCGCATGACCAGCAAGAAGACGCGGGTCCTCGCCTCGAATCAGCAGATCGTGCGCATCGACCGCGAGTCCCGGAAAGATATCTCGCAGGAGATGGAAGACAGGCTTCTTGAGTTCGTCCGCCATCAGACGTGTCAGTGGAATATCATCCTCGTTTCCGACTACGGAAAGGGTATCCTCACCCCGCGGGTGCTGAGCGGTGTCATCACCTCGGCCCGGGAGCGCGGCATTCCGGTGATAGTCGATCCGAAGGGGAATGATTTCGGAAAATACCGGGGCGCCACCATCATTACCCCGAACCGGAAAGAGGCGGAGATCGCATCCCGCATCACGATTCACGACGACGAAAGCCTGGAACGGGCAGCCTCCTTTCTCATGGCCCAGGGGGAGTACGATGCGCTTCTCGTTACCCGAAGTGCGGAGGGCATGTCTCTCTTCCCTCGGGGGAGGGAGGCAGTGCATATTCCCACCGTTGCACGGGAGGTCTACGATGTGACCGGCGCAGGGGACACCGTCGTGGCTGGGCTGGGTCTGGGTCTTGCCTGCGGGGCGGACTTTGTGGGAGCGTCACGCCTGGCGAACGTGGCGGCCGGTATCGCGGTGGGCAAGGTGGGGACATCCATCGTCACTCCCGAGGAGATCATCGGATCCATTCGCCATGAGCATCTGGACAGCGATACCAAGATCAAGAATCTGGACGCTCTTGCGGACCTCATCGAGGCCGAGAAGAGGAAGGGCAAGAGGATTGCCTTTACCAACGGCTGTTTCGACCTGCTCCACGTGGGTCACGTGAAATATCTCCAGAAAGCCAGGACCTGCGGAGATCTGCTGGTTCTCGGCCTCAACAGCGACGCTTCCGTGAGGCGGCTCAAGGGAGAAAAGCGCCCCCTGATTGGGCAGTCCGAGCGGGCGCACATTCTGGCCGCGCTGGACTGTATCGACTACGTGGTGATCTTTGACGAAGATACTCCCATCAGGCTTCTGGAGACCCTGCGCCCCCATGTGCTGGTGAAGGGCGGCGATTACACCCCCGACAGGGTCGTCGGGAAGGAACTCGTGGAATCCTATGGCGGAAGGGTGGAGTTGGTTGAATTTGTTGACGGCAAATCCACGACCAATATCATCGAGAAGATCCTCCAGAATTACGGTTGATGCCAGAAGGCGGATTCCTGTGGAAGGGTGATGTGAATATGACCTCACAAGGGACTAGGAAAGCGGTGTTCCTGGACCGCGACGGTGTCATCAACGTTGAAAAGGGGTACGTGCACCGGATCCGGGATTTCCAGCTGTTGCCGGGAGTGCCGAGGGCCATCAGGCTCCTGAACGATGCCGGGTTTCTGGTGATCGTGGTGACCAACCAGTCGGGTGTTGCCCGTGGATACTATTCCTTGGATGCGGTTCACCGTCTCCACCGTCACCTGGACGCGGAGCTTGCTCCTTTCGGAGCCCATATCGATGCCTACTACGTCTGTCCCCACCACCCCGAACACGGCGTTGCCGAGCTGAAAGTGGGCTGCTCCTGCCGAAAGCCTCTGCCGGGAATGCTGGAACAGGCTTCAGCGGATTTCGGAATTCGGATGGGAGAATCGTACATGATAGGAGACAAGGCGACCGATGTGGCGGCCGGCAGGGCCGCGGGGTGTCGGACGCTCTTTATCGGTACGCCTTCCGGCGCGCGGGAAGGCGGTATTCCAGAGGATACCCCGGTTTTCCCCTCTCTGCTGGATTGCGTCCTTTCCATCGCAAACGCTGCAGGGACTCAATAGTATTTGACGCTCTTTCTCCCCTTGTGTTAATAGAGCAGTGGGGTGTTTTTTTCGTGCTTGCTGCTTCATGGAGGGGAACTGCCGGCGCGGATGCCGTTCCCAATCGGTACGGAAGACAAGAAGGACGGGAGTGAACGTGGCGATTCATAAGGGAATTATCCTTGCGGGGGGTGCCGGAAGCAGGCTGTACCCGCTTACGCTCGTGGCCAGCAAGCAGCTCCAGCCGGTCTACGACAAGCCGATGATCTTCTATCCCCTGGCAACTCTCATGATGGCGGGACTGCGGGACATCCTCATCATCTCCACACCCCATGATACGCCGAGATTCGAGTCGCTTCTCGGCGACGGGTCCCGGTGGGGAATCCGGCTCACCTACAAGGTCCAGCCCGAACCCAAGGGGATAGCCCAAGCGTTTCTGGTGGGAGAGGAGTTCATTGGAAGGGATCCGGTCTGCCTCATTCTCGGGGACAACATCTTTTACGGCAAAATGGGCCTCGACCGGGCCGTCGCCGAATTCACCACCGGAGCCCAGATATTCGGATACTACGTTCATGACCCGCAACGGTACGGCGTGGTCGAATTCGATGAAAACGGACGCGCCATTGGCATCGAAGAGAAACCGGAGAGGCCGAAAACGCACTATGCCGTTCCCGGTCTTTACCTGTACGACAGCAAGGTTGTGGAGCTTGCCAGGAGCATGCGCCCGTCAGCCCGGGGAGAACTGGAAATCACCGATCTGAACCTGGAGTACCTTCGACGGGGTGAGTTGCGCGTGGAAAGGCTGGGGCGCGGGATTGCGTGGCTTGATACCGGAACGCACCAGAGCCTCCTGGAGGCAAGCCATTTCATTGGAACGCTTGAGGCCCGGCAGGGCCTGAAAATCGCCTGCCTGGAGGAGATAGCCTTCCGTTTCGGTTTTATTGACGCCGCGGGAATGAAAAAGGCGATCGAGGGCACGCCCGGGTCGGGGTACCGTGATTATCTGGTGAGGGTATACGAAGAGATTACAGGAAGGGAGCTGTAAGGTGGCAGAACAAGTCGTCACATTCACGGAGGGACGGATACACGGCGTCGTGGTGCGGCCCTTGACGAAGTATCTGGACGACCGCGGCTGGCTGTCGGAACTGTTCAGGCTTGATGAGCTTGAGGGGGTGATGAAGCCCGCCATGGCCTATCTCTCCATGACCAGACCTGGCATTGCGCGGGGCCCCCATGAACATGTGGAGCAGACCGATTACTTCTGCTTCCTCGGCCCTTCCAACTTTAAAATCTACCTGTGGGACCGTCGGCCAGAGTCCCCATCGTTCGGTGTCCGGCAGATATTCTTCGCCGGTCTCGACGCCCCTGCCTTGGTCGTGGTCCCTCCGGGCGTCGTGCATGCTTACAAGAATGTGGGTGTAGAGAACGGCCTGGTATTCAACGCCCCTGACAGGCTCTATGCCGGCGAGGGGAAAAAGTTCCCGGTGGATGAAATCCGGCATGAAGACCTGGAAGGGTCGCCGTTCCGCCTGGTCTGACGGAATGGAGTATCCAGGGGGGCAGACGCTGCGGGGAGGAGATGTTTCGCCTCCCTTTCCTATTTTGGGATGATGTTCGATTTTTTCAGAAAACATGCTTTCCGCATACTCGCCGCCGGCATACTGCTGGGAGCTCTTCTCTTTTTCTCTCTGAATCTGAGGAACAGGGAGAATTCCAACACCTTCGAGCGTTCGGTGCTGAACGTGGTGTCTCCGGCGGGGGGGGCGGCCTCTCGGGCCAACGGTTTCGTATCCGGTATCTGGGATACCTATATCTCCCTGATCGGGGTTCGTAAGGAAAATGAAAGACTGCGGAAACTCGTGGAACGCCTCAGCAGGGAGGTTGTTGAAAACCGTGAGGCTCTCCACTCCAATGAACGGTTGAAGCAATTGCTGAACCTGAAAGATTCCGTCCCGTCTCCATCCATTGCCGCGTCCATCATCGGAGAGGATGTGACCCCCTGGTTCAGGACCGTCATTATCGACAGGGGAGCGGTGGACGGGGTCCGGGAAGGGATGCCCGTTATTGCCGCATCGGGGGTTGTGGGTCGAATCGTGCGTGTTGCGGCGAACAGTTCGCGCCTTCTCCTGCTGACGGATCACGCAAGCGCCATTGCCGCAACCGTTCAGCGTTCCCGCGCCAGGGGAGTCGTCAAGGGAAAGAGCGGAGGAATATGTTCGCTGGACTTTTCCCAGCGAGGAGAGGATGTGAAAGCGGGCGACATCATCGTAACATCCGGTATCGGCGGGGTGTTTCCGAAAGGTCTCCCCATCGGTGAGGTGACCATGGTGAAAAAGGGGGAATACGGTATCTTTCAGACCGTTGAGCTCCGTCCGTACGTTTCCCTGTCCCGTCTGGAAGAAGTGCTTGTACTGGTTCGATAGCGCCATGGCAACCTATCTCAATATTTTTGTCCTCGTCACCGTGGGGATTCTTCTTCAGACAGTCCTGTTTCCCTACTATCTTGCAGACCCTTTCCAGCCCAACCTGCTCAGCGTTTTTGTCGTGTACCTGGGGTTTCGCGCCGGAGTGCGATTCGGCGCCTGCTCCTCGTTTCTCCTGGGACTGCTTCAGGATTCCCTTAGC
This sequence comes from Geobacteraceae bacterium, assembly GCA_012797715.1. Classification (GTDB taxonomy): domain Bacteria; phylum Desulfobacterota; class Desulfuromonadia; order Geobacterales; family Geobacteraceae; genus RPRC01. The sequence continues at coordinate 6,285 of JAAZOO010000523.1, forward strand.
GGAATATACTTCGGCCTGAACGGTTTCTGCTTCCTCTTGCTCTTTTTCCTCTACCACGAAGCCGCGGCTCGTCTCTATACGGACACCCGCGTGCTCATGGTCGTGGGCGCATTCCTGGCCACCGGGATCATCGCCGTTCTTCACCTGCTTCTTCTTATCGTCTTTTCCGTATCGGAAGGGGCGTATGCTTCCCTTGTCGGCGCCATCCTGCCCCAGTGTCTTGTGAATTCCATTGCCGCAGCCGTGCTCTTTCCCCTCTTCCCACGCCCAGGAAAGGAGGACCACCCTTGAGAGAAAAATACCTTGCACGGGAGTCCGGAGGGGCGGCCCGGCGTCTTATCGGTCTTGCCGTGGCGGTATCGGTGCTTTTTTTCTTGCTGGTGCTGCGTCTCTGGTATCTCCAGATTGTCAAGGCAGAGACGTACCAGAACCTTTCGGAAAGCAACCGGTTGCGACTGGTGCCTGTCGCGGCATCCCGAGGAACGATCCTTGACCGGAACGGCGCAGTACTGGTGGACAACAGCCCTTCCTTCAGTATTGCCGTCATGCCCCAGGAGGTTGCGGA
>JAAZOO010000524.1 GCA_012797715.1 Geobacteraceae bacterium
AATGTAGCAGCTAAAGAAAATCAAGTCAATGACTTGTACCGCTCGGGTCCCTACCCCGGAATGTTTCCGGCGACGCTTCAAGAGCACGGGTGATGTCTTCCAGGAGGGAGAGCTCGTCTTCGGAAAGCTTTCTGTCCCGATAAAGGGCTCCGTAGCGGATATCGGCGAATCTCCGGACCCGTGGATCGCCGGTCCTTTCGGCAAGTTCCAGCAGCCCGGTGGATGGAGTCATGGGAATGTGGGGATAGCGCTTGCCGAGCTTGCGGAGAAACCTCCGGACGATCCTCTGCTCCCGAGACCCCCGGAATCTCCGTGCTCCGGCGAAACAAACCGCCAGGAAGGCGCCGGCGACAAGGAAGGGAACAACGGCCCGCAGCAATCCCGACGGCACCGTCAGGGAACGCAGAACCGACCCCGTCGCCCGCGCGATACGTACCTGCTTGTCCAGGTCATAGGTGATAACCGCCTGGTTCCAGTAGTAGCTCATGGAGTCGGCTATCAGCCGCACCGTCGCGACGAAGCCGCGGCGCTTTCCGTCCCTTTCGCGCGTGAAGTTGACGGCAAAGGTGCTCGGATCCCTCCTGACCCACCCCGTACCTTCCAGGAAAACCTCGACCCATGCGTGCGCCATACTTTCCGTTACCAGGTAGTACCCGCCCAGCTCGTTATACTCCCCGCCGTAGTAGCCGCCCACCAGTCGCGACGGAACCCCGGCCGCCCTGAGCAGCACGGCGAAGGAGGAAGCAAAGAACTCGCAGTGACCCGCCTTTTTCTCGAAAAGAAACTCATCCAGGGGGGCAGCGGATCTGGGAAGGTCACGGGTCGCATACCGAAATCCTGCAGACTGGAAATAGTTTTCCAGCAGGGAAAGCCTTTCACTGTCGGACGTGCCGCCTCGCGCAATCGATCTTCCCAGGGACAAGACCCGCGGGGAGACCGTCTCCGGAAGTTTCAGGTAGAAATCCCTGTCGACGCCCTCCTTTGTCTCGATGACCCCGTTCAGCGACGAAACCGTATCATACTTCAGGCGATCGCCGGACGAGCGCCGTTTTCTAAACACGAGATCAACGCTTCTCCCCGAGCGAACGCCGCTCACGCTCAGTGGAGCGTCCAATGCTATCAGCCAGGGACCTGCCGTTGTTTCGGGAAAGACCGTCTGCCGCACCACGACAGACCCTCCGGGCGGAGGGGCCTCGCGTTCCGGCACTTCCGTCCGCACCCAGGCATTGCCCTGCAGGGTGTTGAACACCACGCCCCTCCAATAGAGGTCCTTGCGGGGAAGCTCTTCACTCCGGGCCCGCAACACAGGGGACGCAACCTCGCCCACGCTCGCTGCGGAGCCGGGCTCCACCCGATCGCCCAGCCCGGCGACCCTTTCTCCCGCAGGAGAAAGAAAGTCCCACAAGGGAAACTGAGGACGGGGAAGGATAAGGAAGAAAAGCAGGATGAGGGGCGCCGACGCCGCCGGAATGGCTGCCGCAACCGATACCACGCGCCGCAGCCCCCGGCGGGTCAAGGTCAGTCTGCTGTCCACGCTGAAGAATGTCAGGAGGACCAGAGAAACGGCGATGGAAAGGAGCAGGAGGAACAGGTAGCCGAGAAACGCCCCGCTGAGGCTGAAAGCGGACGACGCGGCGAGGGCAAACAGGGAAAGGGCATAGATCTGAAGGTAGTTTCGGGGAATCTTCTCCCCTGCCAGCCGAAGGGAAAGGAGAACCACCAGGAGGTTGGCGGCAGGTCCCACGAGGTTGTCACGGGAGAACTGGAACGCATAGTAGAGGAAAAAGACTGCCGTACCAACTGTCGCCCGCCACCCCCTCAGGGGCGGAGTCCCTCTCCATACGGAGAAGATCACGAACACCAGCGCTGCGAGAAAAGCGAACCGGGGAACCCTGTCCAGATGAAAAAACAGGGGGGCCGTGCCCAAGAGTCCCGTGGTCAGCGCCAGAATATCAAGAACCGCCCTAACGGGTACCATACACCGCAAGCTCCGTCAGCAGTCGCAGCCGGTGCGCCCGGCTCAGATCCGGCCGGAGGATCCTGGAACCGACCTTGAGGCCGACCGGCCGGTTGGCGCGGAAAGCCCCGTTCACCAGGTACGCCGCACAGGACAGGTTTTCCTCCAGGCTCCCGCCCGGGAGGGAAAGCACATCGATAATCAGGGGATCTTCGGACGGTGCCGTTATCTCCTTCACCTTCAGTTCTCCCTGGCGCGCCGAGAGCCGCCAGTGAATGAGCTTGATGGGATCGCTCGCAGTGTAGTCGCGGATCGCCGCCACATCCCCGCCGAACCCCTTGCGCCGCGAAAACGCATCCCCGCGCGCGTCCTTTTTCCCCGTGCCCCCCACGGCCGGGCACTCCCGGGGAGAAGGAAAAACGATAAAGGGAACGGAGAGGGAAAGGACCCTCCGTCTGACAAAGAAGTTGATGGGGAAGGGAGAGGATACGGTGGCCGCCTCCAGCATCTTCGCGCCCCTGCCGGTAAATACCAGCGTCACCGCATCCGACTCCACGCACCCTTTCTCCACGAGGGAGAAGCGGACATCCTTCCCGGAAATATGGACACGGAGGAGGAATGAGGGCAGAAACCGCTTGCGGTTCTCGATGCGGACGGTCGCGAAGGTCTCCCTTGCGTCGTAGATCTCGTCGGGAAGCGACACCGTCACCCGCAGGTTTCGGAGATTCATCCAGCCGAGACACCCGGAAACCGCCATGAAGCCAAGGAGCGACGATACGACCAGGAAGAGGAGGTTGTTGCCGGTATTGACCGCGGCGAACCCCATGAGCAGCGTAATGGCGATGTACCAGAACCCGGCCTTGGTGATGGTCAGAGAATGGGAATCTCGATGCTTTTGAGAACGGACTGGAATACGTCCTCCTTGTCCAGGGATTCGTTTTCGGGACGCAGTATCAGGCGGTGAGCGCCCACCGGAAGGGCAACGGCTTTCACGTCCTCGGGAACCACGAAGTCCCGGCCTTCCAGGTAGGCATGGGCCTGCGCAGCTTCGGCAAGGTTGATGCCGCCCCGCGTGGAAATTCCGGTCAGAATAAAGGGGTGGTTTCTGGTGGCGGCAACGATGGCGAAGATGTATCCCACAATCGTATCGGACAGCAGGACCTTTTCTTTAACCGCCGTGCGCGCTTCCAGGATATCGCCCAGGCTCACCAGCGGCGTCAGGTCCTTGATCCGATCCCGGATGCTCCCCCCCTTGATGATGGTCTTCTCAATCTCTTCCGGCGGATAGCCTATCCCTGTCCGGATGAGAAACCTGTCCATCTGCGATTCCGGCAGGGGGTACGTGCCGACCTGCTCCACCGGGTTCTGGGTGGCGATGACCAGGAAGGGGGCCGGAAGGGAATAGGTTACCCCTTCCACGGTCACCCTTCGCTCCTCCATTGCCTCCAGCATGGCGCTCTGGGTCTTGGGCATGGCCCGGTTGATCTCGTCCACCAGAACCAGGTTATTGAAGATGGGTCCACGGAGAAAAGTGAAGTTTCCTTCTTCGCGGTTGAAGATGGAAAGCCCGGTGATGTCGGACGGCAGCAGGTCGCTGGTGCACTGTATCCGGCCGAAGGTCATGCCCAGAACCCCGGACAGGGCCAACGCCAGGGTCGTCTTGCCGAGGCCCGGAATGTCCTCAAGCAGGATGTGCCCCCCGGAAAGAAGGGCGATCATCGACAGCTTGACGGCCCGTATCTTTCCCCGCAGGTAGCGGCCGGACAGAACCTCTATGACATGGAGCATCTCGTCGCGCTTCGGCAGGCTCATGGTTTTTCCTTTGTGGCGGAGTATCCTATGGGGTTCAGTGTAGCAAGCCGGGGGAGCCTTTTGCAAGAAATCAGAACACGGCAGGGGAGGAACACGGCCATGGCAGGAGTTTTTTGTTGACTTTTCCCATGCTGTTGCTATTACCTCTATCCATATCAGCATCTGCAGTGCCCCTGACAAGGATGTCGCCGTCATCACCCCACAGGAAAGGCTCTCTATGGATCCGGTCCGCAACAGGCTGTTTCTCTCCGATCTCATCAAGATGGATTTTCCCCGCAGCGTGTACGATGAGGTTCGGGAACTCGTCTCACTCGTCTATGCAGACTATGACTTCACCTGGATCGACGCGGTATTCAACGATGTCGTACGCCTTTACAACGGCAACTACCCCGGCTACCGGCAGTGCACAACTCCCTACCACGACCTGAAACACATGACCGATGTGCTGCTCGCGCTGGCGAGCCTGGTTCACGGCGCCCATGCAGCGGGCGTGTCATTCCGGGAACGGCACGTCACCCTCTCCCTCATAGCCGTCCTGCTCCACGAAACGGGGTATATCCAGCGGAAAGACGACACATTGGGGACAGGGGGCAAGTACACCCCTGTCCGGATTGAACGGAGCATTCAGTTCGTGGAACAGTATTTCTCCGACAACGGCTACGACACGAAGGACCTGCACATGTGCCGGGATTTCATCAGGTGCACGGATATGGAGCTGAAACTGGGCGACATTTCCTTCGTATCCAAGGGTGAAGAGACCCTGGCAAAAATGGTGGCCACTGCCGAGATCATCGGTCAGATCGCGGACCGGACCTACCTGGAGAAGCTGCTGTTCCTTTTCCAGGAGCTGAGCGAGGTAGAGGTTCTCGGATACCGTACGGAACTGGACCTCCTGGAAAGCACTCTCGAGTCCTACCGCAGCGCCCGGCATCGGCTGGAAAACGATCTGGGAGACGTCAAGGCATACTACGCCACTCACTTCCGGAAACGGTGGGAGATAGAGTACGACATGTACGCCGAAGCAATTGAAAGCAACCTCTCCTACCTGGAACACCTCCTGGAAAACCACCGCCACGATTACCGGGACAAGCTGCAGCGGGGCGGGCTGCTCAAGAGACTCGCCATCCTGGAAGAAGCCAGGAACGACTGACGGGGCAGCGGAATTTCAGGCCCCAAGCGCCGTACCGCCCACACGTTTCCCGCTGAAGAATCCCAGCAGGCGGAGGCTGTTGAACACCACCAGCAGGCTGACCCCCATGTCGGCGAACACCGCCATCCAGAGGGTCGCCTGTCCCGCCAGCGCCAGGCCGAAGAAGAGGGCCTTGGCGCCGAGGGCGAAGACCACGTTCTGGGTTATGATGCGCCAGGTCTGCCGGCTCAGGCGGATGAAGTCCGGTATCTTGTTCAGGTCGTCGTCCATCAGGGCGACGTCGGCGGTTTCCAAGGCCGTGTCGGAGCCCGCCGCGCCCATGGCGAAGCCGATGTTCGCCCCGGCCAGGGCCGGGGCGTCGTTGATCCCGTCGCCAACCATGCCGACCGGGCCGGACCGCCGCAGCTCGGCAATGGCGCCGAGCTTGTCGTCGGGAAGGAGGTTGCCCCGCGCATCGTCGATCCCGGCCGCCGCGCTGATCGCCTTGACCGTCGAGCGATTGTCACCCGACAGCATGACGGTCTGTATGCCCAGCTCGTGCAGCGAGGCGATGGCCCGCCTACCGGTATCCCTGATGACGTCCGCCACGCCGATCACGGCCAGGGGGGCGGCGGCCGAAGCCAGAACCACGCAGGTCTTCCCCTCCAGTTCCAGACGGTTCAGTTCCTGTTCGAGCGCCTGATTGCCGATTCCCAGCTCCTCCATCAGCTTCCGGTTGCCCAGGTAATAGCCCCGGCCGTCGATCTCGCCCGCGACACCCTTTCCCGGCATATTCATGAAATTCGCCACGGCGAGCATGGACCCGCCGCCGGAGCCGGTTTTCCATTTCTCCACGATGGAGCGCGCTACCGGATGGCCGGCATGCTCCTCCAGGCTGGCTGAAATCAACAGCGCCTTGTCTGCGTCGCCAATCCCCAGGGGGATGACGTCCGTCACAACCGGCCTGCCCCGGGTCAGGGTGCCGGTCTTGTCGAGAGCCACATAGCGGAGTTTCCTTCCGCCTTCCA
>JAAZOO010000525.1 GCA_012797715.1 Geobacteraceae bacterium
GGGCGGCGCCAGTTGGCCGCGCCTGGGCTCGGACGGCGGCTGGCGCGACCTGCTGGCGGCGCGCGGCGTCGGCTTTTCCCCCTGGCGCCCCGCCAACTGCGGCTTCGACGTGGAATGGAGCGCGGTCTTCCGCGACCGTTTCGCCGGTTTGGGCCCCGCGCCGGTCCGCTTTCCGATGTCCGCCAGGCCGACCTCCAGGTCCTTGCCCGCCGCCTGCAGGCGGATGCGGTTCGTCTTGGGATCCACCGAGCGGACCACTGCGTCGAAACCGATGGATCGGACGTACACCGTATCCCCCTCCCGGACCTGTTCCAGGGAGAGGTACGATTCCACATCCATCTCCCGGAGTTTTTCCTCCACCCGCTCCTCCACGGCGGCGAGCTTCTTCATGGAGGCGCGGCTCCGCTCCCGCTTCGCCTCCTCCAGGATTGCATTCGCCTCCCGCTTCACTCCCGACACGATCTCCCGCGCCTCGCGGTACGCCTTCTCCAGGGATGCGCGGCGCTCCCGGTCCCATCCGGCTCTCCGCTCCTCCAGGAGGCGCTCCCGGTCGGCCAGGAGGCGCTCCCGCTTCTCCAGGTCGTGCAGGGTCTCGTCATACCTCCTGCGCTGCCTTTTCAGGTCCTCCAGAAGGGCATGGAACTCCGACTCCATCCTCCCCATCATTCCCTGGGCCCGCTGGATGACGGCATCGGGAAGACCGTAGCGTCGCGCGATCTCCAGGGCGTGGGACTGGCCCGGCTCCCCTTTCCTGAGGCGGTAGAGGGGGGTCAGGGTCTCCCGGTCAAACTCCATGGAGGCGTTCACCATGCCGTCCCGGCGGTGGACGAAACCGACAATGTCGGTGAGGTGGGTGGTGGCAATCACCAGGGTTCCCGCTTCCTGCAGCTCCTGGAGCACCGAACAGGCCAGGGCCGCGCCCTGGACCGGCTCTGTTCCGGTCCCCAGCTCGTCCAGGAGCACCACGCTCCCCCTCCCCGAACTGCGCAGGATGCCGGAGATGTTGGCAACGTGGGCCGAGAAGGTGGACAGGCTGCTCTCGATGGACTGCTCGTCCCCGATATCCGCCAGCAGAGTGTCGATGAGGGGGAAGACCGACGTATCGTCCGCCGGAACCGGAATGCCGGACAGGGCCATGAGGAGGAGGAGGCCCGCGGTCTTGAGGGCGATGGTCTTTCCTCCCGCGTTGGGGCCGGTGATGACCATGACCGTATCGTCACCGCCCAGCGCCAGGTCCAGGGGAACGATGCGCGAGGCGCTTTCCTCCCCCCGCAGCAGGAGCAGGATGGGGTGCCGCGCCTGCACCAGGCGGAGCAGGGGGGTATCGCCTATCTCCGGAACCCGCGCGTCCAGGGAATCGGCAAACAGAGCAATGCTGTTCAGCACATCCAGGCGAATCAGCGTCGCCTGCTGGGCGGCAATCTCGGCGCTCTCCTCCCGGATCCAGCCGCAGATCTCCCGCAGGATGCGGATCTCCTCCACTTTTTCCTCGGCGGTGAGATTTTCCAGCTCGTTGGCCAGCCCGATGATCTCCAGGGGCTCCATGAAGGCGGTCTCCCCGGAGTTGGAAACGTCGTGCACCACCCCCTGCACCTGTCCCTTGGAGTCCATGCGCACCGGGATGACCCATCTTCCTCCCCGCTGGGTGACGAAGTCGTCCTGGAGGAACACGCTAATGTCCCGTTCCCGGACGATCTCCTCCAGGCGCTTGCGTATCCTGGCGCTGAGGGCGCGCTTATGGGCCCTCAGGTCGAAGAGGAGCCGGGAGGCGGTATCCAGTATGTTTCCCTCCACGTCGAGGGAGCGCTCCAGGGGTTCCAGAATGTCGGGAAAACCGGTGATGGAACCGGTCAGTTCCCGCAGGAGCGGGATATCCGCGCGGTAGCCCGTCTGCCCGGCGACCGCGGCAAGGGCCCCCAGCAGCGGCAGGAAGGAGACGAGCTCCAGCGGCGCGAGAACCGCCCCCTCCGGTCGCAGTCTCTCCAGAATGGGGGAGACATCCTCAAAGGGGGATATCCTGAGGGGAGCGCCCTGGGCCGCCATCCCCCGGATCTCCTCCACCATGCCGAAACGCCGGCCGATCTCTTCCCTGTCCGAAAGGGGAAGAATGGCGAGCACGTCGTCACGGGACGCGCTGCAATGGCACCAGCGGGATATCTCCCGCAGAATCCTGTCGAATTCCAGTGTGCGGACCGTTTCCCTGCGAACCATTACTCCCCCCTGTTTCCCATGCCGTACTTCATCTTTGCCCTCTTCCTCCTCTTTGCCTTTCTCTTTGCCGCGGCTTCCCTCTCCCGGTCCCCGGCAGTCGCCACGCCCCGGTGGCGCGCAATCTTTTCCAGGAGCTCGCGGCGGGCGAGGAACCGGTTCACCGACTGGCTGCGATCCGTGCCGCACTTCACCTCGATCCCGGTGGGGATGTGCCGCAGGAAGACGCAGGTGGAGGTCTTGTTCACATGCTGCCCCCCCTTGCCCGACGAGCGGACGAAGCTCTCCGCCAGGTCCTCCTCCCGGACCCCCAGGGCCTCCATCATCTCCCGCAGCAGCCTGTTTTTCCCTTCGCTCACCGCGAAGGAGGGTGTCGCCATGGTCAGCTCCTCTTCTAAGCCCTTTCATCCGGAACCTGCGGACGGAGGCTCCTCCGTTCTCCTGGGACGACTCCGCCCGTAGCTTCCCATGGGCACCCCACCCGTGCGACGTATCCTGTCACAGCCCTGCGCTATGCTGTTCCCATCACGATACAAGGAGACTTGCCATGGAACCGTTGGTCGTCTTTGGAGCCCTTCTCGTTGCGTACTGCGGTTGCCTCGCCGTTCTGGACACCATCCGCGACCGGAAAACCCGGAGGCTGGCACGTCCCGTGAGGCGGGAGACGGCGAGAGAGCGGGCGCCGCTGCTCTCCGGAGCCTGCGGACCGCGGACAGGGGGGAGGATAGCCGTGGGCAGACCGCTTCTGCAGCGGGTGTAACCGGTGACGCACTCGAAAGGGTCTTCCCCCTTCCCGCGACGGGAGGGGACCCTTTTGACGTACCCCGCCCACGGCTTGCTACTGATTTATGATCACCTCGCCCGTATCCGTAATCAGTTTGGCAGGAAGGCTGAACAGGCGCTTGAAGATGCCGAACACCCCCTTGGCCATGGATTTGGCGGTAATGCTCTTCACGGTCGGATTGTCCATGCTTCCCTTGGCCTCGAAATAGGTGGTGATGAGACTCTTGTTCTTTCCGGTCAGTATCCAGCCGGCGATGGGGATGCGACTCACCACCTTGTCCACGGTCTGGAGGGGCTTCACGCCGATGGTCACGTCCAGCTGATTCTTCACCAGATCGAACTGGCCCACCATGGAGATATTCATGGCTTCGCTGTCCATGTACAGGTCTTCGGTCCTTACCACGCCGTCCTTGAAGGAAAACGTGGCGGTGATGCTGTCGTAGGGCATGCCGCCGGACACCATGTCGGGAAGCTGGAATTTGAAGAGCTGGGATACGTTGAGGATGGAGAACAGTTTGGAGAGGAGGGCGAATTTCCGCAGGCTTCCCTCCTCGCACCGGAGACGGAGGTTTCCCAGGGACGATGCCTTCACTTCCTCCAGTGAATTCCCCTTTGCGGTCAGCTCCCCTTCCAGAGACAGGGTGCCGGTAAGCTCCCTCGTTGTTCCCAGGAGATGGAGAAGCTTGTCGGCCTCGATTTTCCTGAGATTGAGGGATGCCTGGTAGCGGGGACCGCCCGCTGCTGCGAAATCGATCCTCCCCTTGCCGGAAAAGGTGCCGCCCAGGAGAGAGCATTCCGTATCTTCCAGGTAGAGGATATCCTGCTCCAGGTGGACGCCGGTGCGCAGTTTCCGGAAGTCCACCGGATGGAAGGCGCCCGCATCTGCGGCAACCCTGGCCTTCAGCGACAGTTTCGACGTCCCTCCCTTCCCTGCGTGGTCCCGGTTGAGCGCGGCCAGGAGCGCCACGTCATCCATATCCAGGTAGGATGCGTTCACGGTCAGATCGGCGCGGGGATTCCGCAAGTCGGTCACGGTTCCGCTCACGCGCAGCGTGGAGCGATTGATCGTGCCGGCCAGGGATTTGATGGTAAGGGTATCCCCCCCCAGGGAAAGAGTTCCTGAGACCCGCTGCACCCGCGCCTGCTTTCCGGGTGAAGACACCCCCAGATCGGCCAGATCCAGGGACGGTGACGAGAAGGTGAGGGAAAACACCGGGGAGGAGAATCCGGCAACGGTCCCGGCAACGGTGACGGGCGAATTCCCGATACGAGCCGTGAGCATGGCGGTTTTCACGGTGTCGCCGTGGAAGGCGAGGGTCCCGGTGACGCCGCTTACCGGTTTCAGCGGCTCGTCGGGCCTGAAGGAAACGCCCGTCAGTGCCGCCTCTCCGGAAAGGGACAGGTTCCCGTTCGCCGAGCCTCCTCCCGTTCCCCGGATCGCCAGGCGGACGGCGCCGGACGGCTGGTAGCGGGCTACCCGGGGGAAGCGCGGGGCCGCTTCCTGCACCGGGAACTCATTGGACTTCACGGTGAAGGAAAGGGGTGTCTTGTCGCCGGGCCGGTACTCCGCCGCGCCGCTGAGCGCCAGGTTCTCCAGGTCGAACCGGAAGGAGGGCACCTTTGTCCCCGTGCCGTTGAGAACGGACTGGAAGGAAAGGCGGTTGGCCCGGCCGGCCGGCTTGGCTATCAGGTCCCGGAAGGCGTAGGATGCGGCGGAAAGATCCCATGTTCCGTTCAGCGAGTATCCGCTGGTAGTGCCGCTTCCCTGGAGCGAAAGGGTCGAGTCTCCGCCGAAGGAGAGCTTTTTCCCCGCATCCCGCCCCAGCAGCCAGGCAACCTCCGCCGGCCGCGGCTTCATGGTCATGGTAAAGGGATACCC
>JAAZOO010000526.1 GCA_012797715.1 Geobacteraceae bacterium
TACTGGCGGCAACGGAGAGGGCGACACATCTCATCAACAGTCTGCTGGCCTTCAGCAGAAAGCAGGTGCTTGACCCGAGGCCCGCGGGGCTCAACGCCATCGTCCAGGGTATCGAGAAGATCCTGAGGCGCGTGATATCAGAGGACGTTGAACTGCGCACCCTGCTGGCCGAAAATGATCCGATGGTGCGGGTCGATTCGAGCCAGATAGATCAGGTTCTCATCAACCTGGCAGCCAATGCCCGGGACGCCATGCCGGGAGGGGGGGTTCTCACCATATCGACCGGTGAATCTCCCCCTCCCGCCGATCTTCTTCCGGACGCGGGTCCACCTCCTTCGGGACGGTATGCCCTCTTGACCGTTTCCGACACCGGTGTCGGCATGGAAAGCCGGATACGGGATCGGATATTCGACCCGTTCTTTACCACCAAAGAGGTGGGCAAGGGAACGGGACTCGGTCTTGCCGCTGTACACGGGATCGTCAGCCAGCACAACGGGTATATCAGCGTCGAAAGCGAAGCGGGAAAGGGAACGGCTTTCCATATCTGGCTCCCCCTGATCGGCGGCGGATCCAGGCAGACGGAAGCGGGCGGATACGATGTCTCCGCCTACAGGGGAACCGAAACCGTGCTTGTGGTTGAAGACGATCACGTGCTCCGTCTTCTGAATCGCACCGTGCTCGAGAAGGCGGGGTATCGGGTCATCGAGGCGGCCAACGGCGAAGAGGCGGTTACCCAGTTCAGTCTCCACCGGGATGAGATCATGCTCGTGATCATGGACCTGGTAATGCCCAGGATGAACGGGAGAAAGGCGTATGCCGAAATCAGCAAGATTCGTCCGGGGGTGAAGGCGATCTTCATCAGCGGGTATGCAACCGATGTGATAATGGAAAAGGGGATCAGCACGGAGGGGTTCCGCTTTATCCAGAAACCCGTCAAGCCGCGGGAATATCTGAAGGAGGTCCGGGCGGAGCTGGACGGACGGTGAAACGCGCGCGCCAAACCGGCCGCAGGATCCCGGATTCTGGGGATGACGTCATCCTTCGTCCACCCTGGTTGCCTGCTTCAGCTGCTCCAGCGCCGTCCCGGTCGTTGGCATCGTTCTTTTTGCCGACTCTTCCAATACGCACTCATTGGGGCACTCTCTCCGGCCCCTGGCCTCCTCTCATCGCGATGACGATGTGACGGGATTCCGGTTCGCCGGCGAGAAAGGGTGGCGAAAAAGAAAAGATGCGCAGGGGCGCCTCCTTTCCCGTGGACTGCCCTGCCCCGTAGTGGTATCCTTCCCCAGCTACCCTGTTCGCGAGGTCCTTCCATGATATGCCATCGGTGTGGTTCGTATTGTAGCGAAAGTAATCGCGCCTGCCCAGGCTGCGGTCTTGATCTTCCGGCGCGCGGTTCGGCACGCCATGAGCGGCTGGAAACGCCTCCTTCCCCATCCTCGGGGAGCGTGGTCGGATACGCCGGTTTCTGGCGGCGTGCGGCGGCACTGGTTCTCGACAGGCTCGTGCTCGGCTTCGTCAATCTCTTCCTCTTTGTCTCCTATGCGTTGCTTGTGTCTGCAGAACCGGATTCGGAGGACATGAAAGAGATTGTGCTGGCAAGCGCCATTTTCGGCTTCCTCCTGAGGTGGCTCTACCATACCGTGATGGAGAGCTCCCCCCTGCAGGCCACCCTCGGCAAGGCGGCGCTGGGCATTCTCGTCACCGATGAGCGGGGAGGAAGGATATCGCCGGCGCGGGCCAACGGGCGCTACTGGGCGAAGATTCTATCGGCGATTCCCCTGGGGTTCGGCTTTCTCATGGCAGGTTTTACGGCACGCAGGCAGGCGCTCCATGACCTTCTGGCAGGGACGCTCGTTGTAAGGAAGTAGGGAACCGAAGAGTGCGTATATTGCGAACGCCGCACCGTATGGTGTGACAGTGCACCGGTTGCCAAGCCTGCGAGCATCTGCTTCCCCTGCTCGGAATGGCTTGGCCGGAAGGTTGCCGAAGTTCTCCCTGCCGGAGCCGTTCTTTCCCATTACCTCCAATCCCCCTGTTTCCTGATTACGGGAAATACTGCATCAGATACCGGGATGCCTGCCGCACGTGCTCCATCATGACCGCGAACCCGAGCGACGCGAGGAACAGAACTGCCACCGCCAGCAGGGCACCGATGGAAACGAGCAGATTCCGAAGGAGCCGGCCGCGGCAGAGCCAGGAACGCA
>JAAZOO010000527.1 GCA_012797715.1 Geobacteraceae bacterium
CTTCTCCTTTTTCCTCACGATAGTGATCAGTTTCATTGTGGGGATGCTCATTGTCGGACAGACCATCTACAACTCCACCATGGAGCACATCAAGGAGTTCGGCACATTGAAGGCCCTTGGGGGAACGAATCTTGATATCTACCGCATCATTTTCTTCCAGGCCCTCCTGAACGCCTTACTGGGGTATAGTATCAGTCTTGCCATAACCATAGTTTCCATTCCTCTCTATGACGCGGGGGGACTGGCTCTCGTGGTGCGGGGATGGGTCAATCTCACGGTCCTGGCCTTGACGCTCATCATGTGCCTGATGGCCGCTTTCGTATCCATCCGTAGGATTCGGAGGATAGATCCGGCAATTCTCTTCCGGGGGTAGTATGGCGGAAATGCTCGAAACACGGGAGTTGCGCATGGTTTACCAGGACGGCAAGCAGGAGGTGGTGGCCGTTGCCGGGGTCGATGTCCGCTTCAGACGGGGAGAGATAGTCGGCCTTTTCGGTCCGTCCGGCAGCGGCAAGACTACCCTTTTGTCTCTGTTGGGATGCATCCTGAAACCCTCTTCGGGATCGTTGCGGCTCTTCGGCAAAGAGGTGACGTCACTGGGTGAAAAGGCCCTTCCTGCGGTGAGAAAACGCTTTATTTCCTTCATCTTTCAGGGGTTCAACCTCTTTCCGGCCCTCTCTGTCCTGGACAATGTGCTGCTGGGACTGCGCATCAAGGGTATTACCGGAGAGGAGGCGGAACAGCGCGCCTTGCGGGTACTGGAAGAAGTGGGGCTTTCCGAGCGGAGCACCTTCCTGCCCAGGGACCTGTCCGGCGGTCAGAAACAGCGCGTGGCGGTCGCGCGGGCGCTGGCGTCCGACTGTCCCCTCATCCTGGCCGACGAGCCGACCGGAAACCTTGACCATGCGAACGGCAGGAATGTGATGGAAATCCTGCGAACCCTGGCCCACGAGAAAGGGAGATGCGTCGTTGTTGCGACCCATGATAACAGAATCGACGACATCTTCGACCGCATCCTCTTCATGGAGGACGGATCAATCACGAAGGAAACGGACGACATCAACAAACTTCGTCTGATGCGCGAATTGACCACGAGCTCGTTGCGGTAAGGAGACCAATGCCTCTGCCCGAGAGCGGCCGCCATGGGTACGCACAGTCAGGAGCGACGCAGGAATCTCTCCGGCGCAACTATTCAACAGGGACGGGAATTGCACCATGAGTGAAAAGCCTGAAGATACAAAAGCGGAAAAAAGCCATTCCTCCGGAGGGAAGGGGAGCAGGTCCAGACTCTGGATACTTTTTGTGCTCATTCCGGGCGCCCTGCTGCTGGCGGTTGCGGGCCCGTACCTGGCAGGCGGCAAGAAAAGGCAGCCCGCCAGGCAGCCGACCTCCGTTACCCATGCCGCAGCCGCGCGGGGGTTGGTGGAAGGAGGGGAAGAAGTCACCGTATCCCCCCGCATTGGAGGGAAGATATCGCGGATTCTGGTGGATGAGGGGGATAGGGTCACGAGGGGACAGCTTCTCGTGCAGCTGGATGACGCCGAGGAGCGGGCCGTGAGGGCGCAGGCGGCAGCAACCCTTGTCAGGCATTCCGCGCGGCTTAGGGAGCTGGAAAACGGATACCGTCGGGAAGATGTGGCGGCCGCGGAAAGCGCCTATGCCCGGGCCGTTGCCGTATACAATCAGGCGCGGGACGAGCATGAGCGTCACGAACGCCTGTATGCGAAGGACGCCGTAACCCTGGTGGAACTGAACAGGGCTGCTGAGCGCCGACGGGTGGCTGAACAGTCCATGCAGGAGGCGCGGCAGAACGCGCAAAAACTCCGCATGGGAGAAAGGCCCGAACAGGTCCTGCAGGGACGGGCGATGGCTGAAGAGGCACGGGCGTCCGTGGAACTTGCCGATGCCCGTCTCAACAACCATCGGCTCCTTTCCCCCATGGACGGTCTTGTGGCGGACCGCCTCCGGGAGCCGGGGGAGAGCGTCGATGCGGGAACGCCCGTTCTGGTGCTCATATCTCCCGAGAAAATGCGCATTCGCGCCGAGCTGGAGGAGGCCGAC
Organism: Geobacteraceae bacterium; assembly: GCA_012797715.1. Taxonomy (GTDB): domain Bacteria; phylum Desulfobacterota; class Desulfuromonadia; order Geobacterales; family Geobacteraceae; genus RPRC01. The sequence goes on from JAAZOO010000527.1 coordinate 2,062, forward strand.
GTGGGCAAGGTCAGCGAAGGCCAGAAGGTTACGGTGACATCAGACACCCACCCGGGGAAAGCCTATTCGGGAAGGGTTACAAAGGTGGCGCCGGTTGTCCGCAAAAAAACCCAGAAGAATTTCGATCCCATGGTTTCCTTTGATATCAACACCCAGAAGGTCACCATTCAGCTGGATGATTGGCGCGGGCTCTATCACGGCATGACCGTCATGGTGCGGTTCGAGCGATGAGATACCGTGCGTTTTGGCTGTCAGTGCTTATCTGTTTTCTTTCCGGTGCGGTATGGGCCGGAGAACTGTCCCTGAAGGAGTGCATCGATTACGCGCTGGCGAACAACAGCGGCATGCGGGCCTCGGCGCTGCGTTACACGGCGGCCGAGGAAGAGGTGAAGGGCGCTCGTGCCGACTTTCTCCCGTCGCTGCGCTTTGGCGCCTTCTATTCCTACCAGGACAAGCGGGACCGCATGAAGGTGCCGGCGGACGTCCTCGGTCCTGGACTCCCTCCCGCTCCGGGCGAGTTTCCCCTCAGCGGACGCGACTTCTATCGAACCGAGCTTTCCCTGCACCTTCCCCTCTTTACCGGAGGGCTCCTGAGGGGTCGTTATGTCCGCGCCAAGACACTCAGCGAAGAGGCCCGCCTTTTCTCCGAGCAAAGGGGGGAATCTCTCGTCAGGGACGTAACGCGAGCGTTCTATGACGTCCGCAACGCCGAGCTGTCCCTTCACGCGGAGGACGGAATGCTGGCGGCGAAGAAGGAGCGGCTGAGGGTATTGCACGAACTCCGGGCCGAGGGGTACGCCAGGGGGGACGAGATACTTCTCCAGGAGGCCGATGTCGCCCTCTCCGAAGCACGGCGGGAAAAACAGGCAAGCCGCCTCGCTGTTGCCCGCTCCCGCCTCCGGCTTCTCATGGAGTTTCCCGACGACAGGGACCTGGTACTGGAATCGGCGCCGACCGTGGCTCGCCTGGGTGCCGAGGTGGGAACCCTAAAGGCTGAGGCCCTCCGCAACCGGAGGGATCTGGCCGCTGCGCGGGAAAGAGTTCACTGGGGGGAGGCGGAGCGGCTCATTGCCCGGTCGTCGTTCCTTCCATCACTTTCCGTTGACGGAGCCTACCGGATCCAGCAGCAGAACGAGATGGTGCGACCCAACCAGTGGCTTCTGACGACACGTCTTGACTGGCCCGTTTTCGAATGGGGAAAAACCGTTGCCGACGTGCGACGTGCCGAGGCGCTCAAGCAGAGCGCTGCCCGGGAGGAGCGGGAGCTGGAAAAGGAGATAGCGTTCGGAGTCGAGGCAGCCTGGCGCGCCGTGAAAGACGGGGAACGGGACGTGACGGCAAAGGAAAAGAGGGTGCGGGCTTCCAGAGCGCTTCTGGACACACATCTCAACCGCTACCGTGAAGGATCGGAAAAACTTTCGGATCTCATCGAAGCTGAAGCTGCCTGTTCTTCCGCGGCGTATGACTATTCCATTTCTCTGAACGACCTGCACGAGGCGCTTGCCGAACTCCGTTTCATGGTGTCGGGTCCCCTGGATCAATGGGTCACCTATGGCGAGCCCTATGACCCGGAGCTGGGACGGTACCGGGAGCTGATACGGGATGGGCGGAAACAGGGTGGAAAACAGGGTGGCAGGACATTGGCGGGAAGCGGTCCTTTTGCCCGGGGCACGGCAGCAGTTTCCCGTCCCGAGGAATCGGCGCCGGCTCCTCCTGGTGCGCTCTCCTTTTCCAAACCATCGGCGGGAAGGATTGCCGTGCAGGTGGGGGCCTTCTCCGGCCAGTCCAACGCCGCATTGCTCCGGAAAGAGATCCTCAAAAAGACGGGGGGCAAATCGGTGATCGTGCTCAGAAAGGACCGGCTCTACAAGGTTCTGGTAACGGGATTTTCAAGCAGAAAGGAAGCAGGCGATTTCGCTGCCGGCATTCCGTCGGGGGCTATCGTGGTGCAGGATACCCATGGACACTGACGGATTTGCGCGCGATGCGTTTTCCCGCAATCTGGGACTGATCAGCGAAGAGGGGCAGGAAAAGCTCCTGAGATCGCGTGTCGCCGTGGCCGGCGCGGGCGGCGTCGGGGGGTTGCACCTGCTGACCCTGGCGCGTCTGGGAATCGGAAATTTCACGGTCGCCGATTTCGACACTTTTGATGTCGTGAATATCAGCCGCCAGTTCGGGGCGCTGGTAAGCACCCTGGGCAAGCCCAAGGCAGGGGTGCTGGCGGACATGGTGCGGGACATCAACCCTTCCGCCGACGTGCGGCTCTTTCACGAGGGCGTTACCCCGGAGAACATGGACTCATTCCTTGAGGGAGCCGATCTCTTCATCGACGGCATCGATTTCTTCTCCCTCGACGTACGGCGCCTCGTGTTCCGCAGGTGCCGCGAGAAGGGCATACCCGCCCTAACCTCGGCGCCGCTGGGATTCGGCGCCACGTTGCAGATCTTCACGCCCGACGGCATGACTTTCGACGATTATTTCGGCTTTTCAGACAGGATGACCCGTTTGGAGCAGATAGCGGCCTTTGCCGCGGGTCTCGCGCCGAGGCCCTATCACATCCGCTACCTGGACCTGTCCAGGGTGAATCTGCAGAAACAGACCGGCCCGGCGGTGGCGCCTGCCTGCACCCTGGCTGCCTCCCTGGTCGCGACGGAAGCGGTGAAGCTGCTGACGGGCAGGGGCACGGTGCGACCGGCCCCCTGCTACCTGCAGTTCGATATGATGAGGGGTAAATTCCATCTCGGCATGCTTCGTTTTGGGGGCAGAGGACCGATACAGATACTGAAGCGGAAGCTTATCCTGCGCAAGGCGCTGGCGGCCATGGAGGAGTGAAAGCTGTTTTTGCGTTCCCCAGAAAGAGGGATTGCGCATAAAAAAGGGAGCCCGTTCCGGACTCCCTTTTTTATAGCCATTCTCGATTCGGAGAGACAGATTCTAGCTTCTCATTCTTCTCCTTCCGAGAGCCGCGAGGCCGATGAGGCCGCCTCCCAGGAGCAGCAGGGTGGACGGCTCGGGAACATTCGAATATACCTCGACGGAACCGTCATGGTTGGAGTCGATATGCAGGGTGTCTCCGTCTATCCGCACCACCAGGTTGTCGGTGTTGGAATCGTTGGTGGCGAACAGCCAGCCCATGCTCACGTAGGGAGACAGGTCATTCCCCAGAGCGTCCTGCCAGAAATCCGGAAGAGCGTAAATCACCTGCCAGGTCAGTTCCGTGGCTCCCGAGAGGAGCTTTCCGGTCGGACTGAAGGTCAGGGAGCCGGTTCCGCCCACCAGCTGGAAAATGGCTACCTGCATGCCGTCAGTGAACAGCGAGGCGTTGTCGTCATAGGAACCGACGGTGGCTCCGAATGAGGCGGGTTTGTTGGACGCCACTTCTGCGCCAGGTTCGGCATAGAGGGGGAGAGTGCCTACCGTGTAGTCATAGTTGAAGGTGATTCTCCCCGTGCCCGGGTCAACCGCCATGCCTACGATCGTTCCTCCCAGATCCTCCCACCGGCCCGTGATTTCGTATCCGGTGAAGAATGGCGGGAACGCGAAATTGAGCCCTTCCGTATCGCCGGTGCTCAGGTACTGGGTGATATACATGTCACCGATGTCCGAAAAGGTTGAGCCCACCACCGGAAGGCCGCCGCCGTTGGGGGAGGTGGAGGTCGTTTCCGCATAGAACTGCATCTGATCGAACGCGCCGGTAATGCCGTCAAACGCTCCCGTTATTCCCGCCGGATTGACATTAATCCGTATCTGCATTGCGAAGCCGGTCGACGCACCAAGAAACATACCCAGGGCCAAGGTTACTGCTAGTAGTGCTTTCATGATAGTTACCTCCTTTTGCTTGATGCGCTAGCACATCTTGTGATCGTTTTCCCGTGACGACAAAGAATCTGCAATTGGCGGGCCAATATAAAAAATCAGTAAAAACGAATAGATAGCTGCTTGAAGGAGGGGGGGAGAATGAAAATGTAAAGCCGGTCGACAGTATCTCCGGAATAATTTTACAGTCCCCGTCGTTGGGTCCCGGGTGCGCCCCGAGTCAAACCATGGCCGCCGGTGCGGAACCGCTCCGCCGTCGGTGGCAGCGATTGAGGCCGGAGCCATTTTTTGGGGACGGTTCCTGCTGCCGGTTTCAGGTGCGTCTCCTTCGGCCGGGTGTGGTGATAGGCGGGAAAGGTGGAGGAGAGGAGAGGTAGGGAATGGGAGCCCGTGCCGGGAAGGAACAGGGCATTTCAGGGTGGGATCGGCGTGTCTCTTGGGGTGCCGTGGCCATCAGTACTCGCTGGCAACATATTTCCAGACGTCGGGGCATTCCTGGCGCACCCTTTCCAGAAGGTCGTCGACGTTTGCATGGCAGGGCTGCCGCAGCCCGTGATACTCCACCAGGGGGCCGATGGGCTTGAAATAGATGCCGAAACGGGACAGGAGCCTGAGCAGGGAAGGTTCCATCACGGCGAACCAGTCGGTTATGCCGTGCTCCATGCTCATGTGCAGGGTCGCCTTCATGAGGCCGAGAGGGATTGCGGAGCGCAGAATTCTGCTCTCCACGGATTCACCGACGTGACGGGAAGTTCCGAGGTGCGGAGATTCCCGCAGTTCTTTCCGGAATGATTTCGAAACCGCGAAACGGGAGATCTCCGCTGCCGTTCCCGTAAGGAGAAGCCTTCGGTCCTGCACCAGGGCGTGACTGCATATCCGTTGTATGGGAAAACTGCGTTGCGGAGAGTCCGGATCGGGAAGGATCAGCCGTACCGTGCCGGCAATGGTTTCGTGTATGCGATCCACAAGGAGGCTGTGAACGGATCGGTTGTCGTATTCATCGGTTTCCAGCTGGTTGGGGTGCTCGCCCGGCTCTTCATAGTTGTACTCGCGGCAGTACACCTGGTAGCGCAACCGGTATGCCTGCTCGAGAAGTTCGGGGCTGTCGGCCGGCACCACCTCGAACCAGGAGTTGTACGTCACTGCCAGCCGCGAAACGTGGACGGTTGTGCCGGCGGTGGGGGGGAAATGCGCTTTCTGGAGCATGGTGCTCGCCTTTCCTCGTTCGTGCAGAGCCGCGGAAGCCTGCAAGGGAAAAATGACCGTAAAAAAAAAGCCGGACCGCCGAATGATCTGTAAGATATTTCGGCAACCCGGCTGTCTCGGGGAGACCCTGTAGGCTTTCCGCCCTGCCCTCGCGGGCAGTTGAGTAGTATCGTCTATCTTTTCTGCTACTTTTTGCTTTTCTTCTATGATTTGTTTTCTAGCAGAAAATGAGGAAAAAGACAAGCGGTAGTAACAGTTTCAGGTCATAAGCGCATCATTCTGGATTCGGCAGGTGAAGTCATCCCCCACCGTTGCCTCCGGCCTGCATCTGCCGCACGAGATGCAGTGCGCTGCCGTCCCCTGCCCTCCCCTTCGGGACCTGACAGCGTCGGCTTTCAACGCTCCGTTTCGGTGAGGGGAACAACGAATCAGGAGCCGTTTTCTTCGAACGACTCACTCTCTCCTTCTCGGGTCCGTGCGTTTCGAAAGCGGGTTCCGGTATTAAAGTTTCTTCATTTTATGGAACGGGATGTGCATGGCGATAGAGAGGTCCGGGGAAGGCGCTCTCACCCGTGCAGCCATTCCCGTCTTGACAAACAGGGAAGCGTACCATAAGGTTGCAGTGGCGGTCATATAACGAGGCAGGGCGAGGCATTCCGGTATGACACGATTCCAGTTCAGAAAAATTGCCCATGATGACCCGCTCATCAACGAGGTGTACCGGCTTCGCTACAAGGTCTATTGCGACGAGTGGGGGTTCGAGAAGCCCGAAGACCACCCCGGGGGCCTGGAAATCGACGAATACGACCGTCACTCCGTTCACATGGGTGCATTCTGCCGCGAAAGCGGCCGGCTCATCGGCACCATCAGGCTCATTCTGAATTCCGAATTGGGCTTCCCCATCGAAAAGCACTGCACCTTGACCGCCGACCTCTCTGGGCTGACCCGCGACACCATCGCCGAGATCTCCCGGCTGGCCGTGAGCAAGGAATTCCGCAAGAGGGCGGTGGACGGCCTGATTTACAATGACGGCACCCTTGCCACGGAACAGCGCGTCGTGAGTGATGTGGAGGAGAAACGGAAGCATGAATTCCATATCATCATGGGACTCTACCTCTGTATGTACCTTGAAAGCAGAAACATCGGCCTTACCCACTGGTTCGCGGTCATGGCGAAGGGCCTTCGCATCCTGCTGAATCGCATGAAAATCCGGTTTTCCCCCATCGGTCCCGAAGTCGATTACCACGGCCTGCGGGTCCCGTACCTCGGCGCCATCGACGATATTGTGAAGGGAGTCTCCACAAACCAGTCCGAGCTCTTGCGGGACTTCCGGGGAGAGATCCTGGGTGAAGGGCTAGCGGATGATTCGACCTGAAGGGGGGAGACCGAGCGATGCACCCCGATGACGTGCCGTGACGTATCCGGAAAACCCCGTCCCCCCTCCACTCCTTTCCCTCCCCCTACCAGAAATGCCACTTCCCCGTGTGAAGCACATACAGCCCCAGCGCCAGGTTGGTCACGCCGTGGGCGAGGATGCAGGCTGCCAGGCTTCTGCTGAGGTAGAGAAAAAGATTGTAGATGATTCCGGCCGTTATCCCTGCCAGGAAAAGGTTGTGCTCAAGACCGAACAGGACCGCTGTGATGAGGAACGACGGCCAGGTGAAGCGGCCCAGGGGAACCGTGGTGAAGTCGTGGGCGATGATGTAGCGAATCAGGAACGAACGCCAGAAAAGCTCTTCCATGAAAGGGACCACAAGAGCGGCCCCTGCCAGGCGTGATACTGTCAGGAAGATTCTGATACCTTCTTCACGGCAGAGATAGGGGTCATATCCCCGGAGCGTGCCCATGGTTGCAGCCGGGAAATCCATGCTGATCCACAGGGCGAACACGCCGAGGCCCACACCGAGGGCGGCGAACGCCGTCGCCGGTCTGATGAAATCCCTGGAGACAATCTCCGTGTACTGCTTTCGAAGCAGAAAGAGGAGTAGAGCAACGGAGCCGGCTTTGACGGGATAGAGAAAGAGCCGCACCTGTTCCGAAACTGCCGTTACCCCCTTTCCGGAGAGAAACTGCAGTACCTCTTCAAGGGCGATGAATGCCATGTAGAGGGCGAAGGGAGCCGTCCTGCACACGGCATCTCCGGAGAGGAAACGGTGGAAGAGAAGGAATGGATTTGTAATTGCCCGGGGCATATGGGGTATCTCCGTTCGTATCCTGTTATTGGGCCGGCACAGGCATTCTCCGTTGCCTCCGGACGGCCTGTTTCTCCTGCTCCAGGCCCATTTCGCTGCAGCCGTGACGTACCCTGGGGGATCGGCTGCCGACGCTCCATTTTGCCAGGAGCAGCAACGGATCAGGCTGGCGCTGTTTTCTCCCGTTGACTCCGCCGGCCGTTTTCAAAATTATACGGTCCCCGGCCTGGATGGTTCGCCACGGCCAGGTACGTTGCGCACCATGGCAACCCATGGCGGCTCTTCGGCGCCCGGTGTAAATCTTCCCGACAGCAACGGGACAGGGTGCGCCGTACGGCGTTTTTCCTGCTGTTACTCCGTCGTTTTTTCATCCATTTTGTTTCGGCACCAATATTGCTGCCTTTCTTTTAATGAAAACATGGGCACCATCTGCCGGACAGGGACCCGCCATGCACGCAACCGTGAACAAACCAGCTCCCCCAGACTCCGTTGACGGGCGGATAGCGCTCGTAACGGATCTTACGGACGTCATTCTCGGAACCGACAACATCAGCGGCATCGCCAACCAGATCCTGGATATCGTGGTCCGCCATACCGGCGCGGCCAAGTGCTCGCTGATGCTGCTCAATGACCGGCGGGAATTGTCCATCGCCGCCTCCCGGGGCATCGATCTCCAGGTGTCACGGGACTATCGGACGCGCATCGGTCAGGGAATCGCGGGCCTGGTGATCCGGAATACGGAGCCGGTC
>JAAZOO010000528.1 GCA_012797715.1 Geobacteraceae bacterium
AAACACTTTCCGTAGTGCCCGCATTTGACCCGTCCGCACTGGTCCGCCTCGCAGCAGACTTCTTCCCAGACCTCGTCGCGGGGAATGAAGCTCAGGTCGTTCCGGCACCCCTCCCCGGTCGTGCGGCTCCATGCAATGAGTGCCTCCAGTTCTCCGGCAGTTCCCTCATCCTTGAAGAGAGAGGGTTCGGTCTCGATGGCCTTCAGCTTCCGGAGGCAGAGGTAGTTGGAGCGGCCCTTGACAAGCACTGCCCGGAAGGAAAGTCCGCCCTTTTCCCGGAGGAATGGGATATCCTTCTTGATGAGCTGTTCCTGGAGGTTGATGGTGTTGGTGGAGACCACGACCCGTTCCCGGTTGCGGATCGCCCAGATGGCGGCCGGGAGGAGGTAGGCGAGGGACTTCCCGGTGCCGGTTCCCGCCTCGATGACCGCAACCCGCTCTTCGTTAAAGGCCTCTGCCACGACGAACGACATGCGGGTCTGCTCTTCACGGTGTTCGTAGCCGTCCAGGTTCCGGGCCAGGGCACCGCTGGGGGAAAAGAACTGTTCGATCTCGGGGAAGGAGAGCCGTTCCACCGTCTTGCGGGTAACGGCGCTTACCGCCTGGTAGCAGCGGGTGACGTCATTGTCGACGATGAAGAAGCCGACCCCCTGGTTGCCGAGAATCGCGGCGATCTCCAGGTCGGGGCGGGACGGTGTCAGGTGGCCTGACGGGTGGTTGTGGATCACCACGTCTCCGAAGGAGACGGCGATTATGATGGCGGCAACCGCATCGCGGCTCCCCCGCGCCAGTGGCTCCACTTCGGTCACGATGCCGTTCTCGTCGGTGCGGCCGAGGAAGAAGACTTCATTGCCGCCCGTTTCTGCGATATCGTCCCGCATGGCGAGGACGGCTTTTTCCGCAATGGGGAATTTCATGGGGTGAATGGTTTCGGCTGAAAGATGATTTGTTATGCCAGGACCATCCTGAGGGCTTCGTCTATCTTCCGGGTATCCACCGCCGTATTGAAGCAGGGACCGTTGGGACGCTCATTGAGGATTCCCAGCACCGGCAGCGGATAGCAGTCGCGGATGCCCGAGGTGAGATCCCCCTCGCAGGCCACGGCAACCACCAGCTTGGGTCTTTTTTCCCTGATGACCTTGCGCGCCAGGGTCCCGCCGGTGACGACGAAAATATCGATGCGGTATTTTTCCGCCAGTTCGGCAAGCCCTGCGATGTCGCAGCGGCCGCAGCGGACGCACTTGTTGATGTCTCCGGTGATTTTGATGTCGCACTCCGCGAGCTGAAGGCAGTGGGGGAGGAGGATCATGACCCTGTCCGGTTTCAGCCGGAATTTGCGGGACAGGACAAGGCTGTTGTTCATGGCGATGAACGACTGGCGCACCGTGTCCCGCGGGATGCCGGCGATCCTGCCGATGAGTTCGATGACAGGGAGGAGGAGCCGTATGGCCACGCCGCGGAGAAGGGGGGTGCCGGGAATGTCCTTTCCGGATACGGTGGTGATCACGAGGAGAATCGTTGCCAGGAACACGATGCCTGCCACTAAGACCAGCGCGCCGCCCACGATACCGGGGAGGCTCGGGTGCACGGAAGCGAGACCCGCTCCCTGGAGCCACCGGAGAAACAGGAAGATGCCCGCGATAAGGAGGCAGGTGCCGGCCATCAGGGCGATGAAGAGTCCCTTGGCTGCAAAGCTTTTGTGCGGTTCATTTCCGGCCAAACGACGAATCCTCCTTTCCGAAGACCGTTCCGGCGGTGATTCTGCATCCGGCCAGGAAGTCCCGAACGGGAAGCCGTTTTTTCCCTTCCAGCTGGAGCTCGTCCAGGAGAAGGCTGCCGTCGCCGCACGCGACTTCGATGCCGTCCCGTGACGCGGCAAGCACCGTTCCGGGCGTCCCTCTGCCTTCGCCGATCCGCGCCCGGTAGACCTTGACGAGCTTCCCGTCGAGGTAGGTGAACGCACCGGGCCACGGGGTCATTCCCCGCACCAGGTTGTGTATGGTACGCGCGTCCCGGTTCCAGTCGATGCAGCCGTCTTCCTTCTTCAGCATGGGAGCGTAGCAGGAGAGGGCGTCGTCCTGCTTTTCCGGTACCAGCTTTCGCTGGACAAGGAGGTCCAGTGTCTCTTGGAGGAGGTCGGCGCCAATCAGCGAGAGCCGGTCATGAAGAGAGCTGGTGTCCTCGTCGGGGTCGATGGGGGTCGCTTTCTTCAGCAGCATGTCGCCGGTATCCAACCCCACGTCCATCAGCATGGTGGTGACGCCGGTCTCGATCTCGCCGTTGATGATGCACCAGTTGAGGGGCGCGGCACCCCGGTAGCGGGGGAGAAGCGAGGCATGGACATTGATGCAGCCGTAGCGGGGTATCTCCAGAAGGGCTTTGGGGAGGATCTGGCCGAAGGCGACCACTACGACGACGTCGGGGTTCATTTCCCGCACGGACTCGATGAACTCCGGTGCCCGCACCTTGACGGGCTGGAGAACCGGCAGACCGTGGCGTTCCGCCACTTCCTTCACCGGAGGCGGGAGCGGTTTCTGTCCCCGCCCTTTGGGCCGGTCCGGCTGGGTGACGACCGCGGCTATCTCATCGCCCCGGTCGATAAGACGCTGGAGCGATGGGCAGGCGAATCGGGGAGTCCCCATGAAAATCACGCGCAGAGGGGTCACTCCTCCCCTCCCTGCGGCTGTTCCATCATCTGGCGGTACTTCTTGCGGAAGATGTCCTTTTTCAGGGGGGAGAGGTGATCCACGAACAGGATTCCATCCAGGTGGTCGATCTCATGCTGGAAGGCGATTGCCAGGAGGCCGTCGGCCTTCCAGGTTGTTTCCTCCCCTTCCAGGTTCAGTCCCTTGACAACTACCGAGGCATATCTCCTGACATTGGCGCCATAGCGGGGCACCGAGAGGCACCCCTCTTCCTCGAAGGACACTCCTTCGCCCTGGACGATAACCGGATTGATTGCCACAATCAGGTCCGGCTTCTCATCCTTGGGAGAGACGTCGATGACGATGACGCGCTGGTGGACCCCTATCTGGGGAGCGGCCAGCCCGACACCCGGAGCGTCGTACATGGTCTCGGCCATGTCGTGGGCCAGTTCGCGGATTTTTTCAGTAATTATCGTAACCGGGGCGGATTTTTTCTTCAGTTCCGGATCGGGATAGGTGAGGATTCTTCGTATCACAGGGGCTTCATTGGGTGATTTGTCGTGCACCCACTATATAAATTCAGGCATGAAAATGCAAATTTTTCGTCACCGATCTGAATTCAGTGTTTGCCCACGTGCTTGGTGATCAGCTTTTCGATGAGCTCGTCCAGGGTACGCCCTTTGCGGGCTGCTTCCGCCCGTGCCCGGGGGAGTAGCTCATCCCGGATCAGGACCGTGACCTCGGTGTATCCGGCCCTCGATTTTCCCGCTTTTTGCGGCGGATTTTTCTCCTGTCCGCAAGGCTCGGGCCTGCCGGCGGGTTCTCCTTCAGCGGCGAACCGGAGAGCCGCCTCCGGGTCAAAAACGGGTTTCAGAATGGTAGGTTGCGTCTTCGATTTTGCCATCAGCTTTTCCCCCCGAGAATTCCCCTGACCTCGTCCACGAGCGCCGTCATCTCCTCCTGGGCGGT
>JAAZOO010000529.1 GCA_012797715.1 Geobacteraceae bacterium
AGGCTTAAGCGAACGGAGAACAACGTCCTTTCGGAAAATAGTATCTCGGAAAACAAGCTGCCCTTATAAAAATAGAAAAGGCAAAGGATAAGCCCCACATACATGCAAAAAACGCCTACGCTAAACGCGATGGCAAGACGCTTAAAGCTCATTTGCCTTTCCATTGACCCGGAACCACATATTCCCCTCCGACCGGTTTCCTTTCTCCGATCCAGGCTATAGCTTCCTCAGGACTCATAAAATAATGGTATTTCTTGAACAGCGCCTTTCCTTCGTCTGAGAGAAGAAAATCAATGAATCTCTGGGCGAGCGGCCTGTTTGAGGTGAACCTTGAGATTGCTATGGGAATATACCCGATACGAACTATTTCCTGTTTATTGAGGGCTATGGTCTCAATGCGCGCAGGGTCCCAATGCTGAAACACTTCCCACCCTATGACCGCATCAGCCGTCTTCAAGGAGATGGCCGTTGCCGTTTTCTCGCAGCTTTCGGTATAGTTCACAAGGTTCTTTTTGAACGCGGCCTTTTCTTCAGCTGTGAAGTTTTTTTCTACAATCTCCACCGCATAGAGTCCGACGCACACCCCGACGGGGTTGGCTATGGCAACGCGAAGCCCGGGTTTCGTAAGATCACGTAACGACTTGATCCCCTTCGGATTGCCCTTTTGCACGTTGATAGCGGGGACGAGGTACACTATATTCCGCTCCGTCTCCGGAAATACCAGCCCCTTCTTTTTGGCTATTTCCATATAATCGGATGATCCGGGGAAATAGATGTCCCCCTTCTTCGCGAGGGTCATTTGAGAAAGAACAAAACCGGATCCCCCGAAGGTCACATTGACCTTTACTCCCGTTTTTTTCTCAAAAACCTTGGCTGCTTCTTCGGTTGGCGGCTTGCTTGCGGCGCCGGCGAACACAAGAATCTCTTCGCTGTGTGAACAGGGCGTTCCGGTCAAGAAAAAAAGCAGGCCCATCGTAACGACGAACAGGATGATTTCCTTTGACTTCATTAACGACACCTCTCGATGGTTATTATGATTGCAATTGCGTTATATCTTATCATAACCAATGCCTAAAAAGAAACAGCGAAGTGGTGCGTATTAAACATCAGTTTTCCGCTCGCCATTTTTGTACCATGTGAGTACCTGATATTAGGCTTTTTTCACAACCGGAATTTGACGTGGTTCTTCCCTCACCAAAACCTATCTTTTTCATTTAAGGTGCACATCGAGCTGCGCATGCCGCCCTTACAAACAGACCATTTATGCGATACGGTTATTTACGCAGTAAGTGTGGATTGCCGAGTGATATGTTGTATGAGGTCGAAAATAGGCAAACATTAACTACAGGAAGTAACTTATCATTAACAACCGCATCGCCGCAATCATGCCGCCTTATATTGATATAAAAAGTGCCCCAAAGACCGCCGTCTTACTATTCGTAATTAATATGGGGTGCCGGTCATTTGCCGTGAAGGATATCCATCCAGCGTATCGCTTCATGCTCGCTGACCTTGCCGAGATAGATCTGGATTGTTTTGAGATCCTGATGTCTCAGGATAACCTTGGACACGATTTCCAGCGGTACTCCGTTGTGGCTGGCATAGGTTGCCGAGTATCTCCTGAGGTCATGCGGAGAAATCGTGATACTAAGTTTGGCCCGGAGCTTCCTCATAAAAGTCCTGGCAGTGGAATAACAGACGGGGAATATTCTTGCATCCGGGGATAACCCCTTGAGAGCGCTATATTCACGAAGACGTCTCGCCACCTGCTCCGGCATGAATGCAATTTCGGCGTCTTTGCCTGACTTCGGGGTGTTGATGGTAAGCTTCCTGTCGGAGACATCGGATACCCGCAGGCTGAGCAACTCCCCGATCCGCAGACCGCATCTAGCCTGCAGTTCGAGCATGAGCCTGTTCCTCGGATCCTTGGTATTGTAAATCATCTCATCGACGAGTTCTTTCTCGAGGATCG
>JAAZOO010000530.1 GCA_012797715.1 Geobacteraceae bacterium
CCCGGTCAATCTGCTCTCCCGTTGCCTGCTTCGCCAGGAGCGCCGGAAGGATTTTCTCGGAAACAAGGGCATCAATCACCGCATCGCCGAATGCTCCCCGCCACAGATTCTCCGGTGGCTCAGCTCCGGAGGCAGCGGTTGCGGGAAAGGAGAAAAAGGAGGCGTTCCCGTAGAAGCGCGACGCGAAATCCGCCGCGTCCCGTGCCGCCTGAAGGAGCCGGCGCCGCCTCTCATCCTCTCCGGACGGCTCCTCGTCGGGACGGATGGAATCGCTGAACACGAGTATCCGTTCCCCCTTCCGCACCCCCATGTTGACGCTAAAAAGGGATTGAAATGCATCTTCCAGTGTATACATAGGAAACCTCCTTCCCTAATCTCCGCCCAGTATGCCGCCAAAGGGTATCCGAATCAAGAAACAACTCCGGAAAATAATGACACGACGGCAAAATCATGTGATAAAATCAATCCGTATCGTTTCGGCACCCCCTTTTCCCCTTCCGACCGGAACGGGCTTCCTCATCCTCCGGAGAAAGGAGCACCCATGGCTGAAAAGCAGAAAACCGTCGCGATTCTGACCGGTGGCGGAGATGTGCCGGGCCTCAATCCTGCGCTGAAGACACTGGTGGGACGCGCCGCTGAAAACGGCTACCGCATCATCGGAATCCGGCGAGGATGGGGAGGTCTCCTGGAATGCAACCCCGCGGACCCGCAGTCGATACTGCGCAATACCGTGTTGCTGGATCGCCAGGCCGTCCGCACCGTGGACAGGACCGGGGGAACGTTCCTCCACACGAGCCGCACCAACCCTGCCAAAGTGGGAGTCAAGGAGATCCCCGAGTTTCTCAGGGCACAGGGGCACGACCCGTCGTCCAAGGACACGTTCGATTTCACCCCCCACATCCTGTCCGTGCTGTCGCACCTGGAGATCGATGCCCTGATCCCCATCGGCGGCGACGACACCCTGAGCTATGCGGAACGTCTCCACCGGGAAGGCTTTCCTATCGTGGCCATTCCCAAGACCATGGACAACGACGTCTTCGGCACCGACTACTGCATCGGTTTCTCAACCGCCGTAACCCGCAGCGTCAATTTCATCCACAACCTGCGCACCAGCGCGGGCTCCCATGAGCGCATCGCCATCATCGAACTGTTCGGACGGAACTCCGGAGAAACATCCCTCATTTCGGCCTACCTCTCCGGCGTGGACCGGGCGATTATCTCGTAGGTGCCCTTCGACGTGGAGCGCCTCGCCGGGCTCCTCACGGAGGACAAGAAGGGAAACCCCAGCAACTACGCCATGGTCACCATCTCCGAGGGTGCATCCATGATCGGCGGACAGATAGTCGAGTACGGCCAGGAAGACGCCTACGGCCACCGCAAGCTGGGGGGCATCGGCGTGGTAGTGAGCGAGGCCATAAAACAGCTCACCGGCTCCCACATCATCTATCAGCAGCTCTCCTACCTGATGCGTTCGGGCGCTCCGGACTCCCTGGATCTGATGGTCGCCTTCAATTACGCAACCATGGCCATGGACCTCATCGCGGAAGGCGCCTCTGGCCGCATGGTCGCACTCCAGGGGGGAACCTATACCCACATTCCCATCGGCACCATTATGCAGGGGGTGAAGCGGGTGGATGTGGGGGAACTCTATGACGTCGACCTCTACCGGCCCAAAGTGCGCCACGTGCTGGGCAAACCCATGTTCCTCTACTGACCAGCGTAGCGGAAAGAATGCCGTGTATCGATTGAGGTCCATGCAAAAGGAAAAAGAGCTCCCTCTCCCCTGGTGGGAGAGGGTTGGGAAGAGAAAATAAAATTTTTATTCTGTGCCGTGCCCGTCCAGCCACCCCCTCCCGTCAGGGGACAAGGGACGGAGTGTTACGACGTTTGCACGAGGCTCACTTATTAAACCGAAAAGGAATGTATTGCGCATGATCAAGACCAACAACCTGAAAATCAGAGCCATCACCCCCATCATCGCCCCTACCGACCTGCGGCAGGTCTTTCCGGTTTCCGAGGAAGCGGGCGAATTCGTCAACCAGTGCCGACTGCACATCAAGAACATCCTGAAGGGGCTGGACCCGCGCCTCATGGTGGTGGTGGGTCCGTGCTCCATCCACGATCCGAAAGCGGCGCTGGAGTATGCCTCGCGCCTCGCCCGTCTCTCCAATGAGCTCTCCGACCAGCTGTTTCTCATCATGCGTGTCTACTTCGAGAAACCCCGCACCACCATCGGCTGGAAAGGTCTTATCAATGACCCGGACATGAACGGCACCCATCTGATCTCGAAGGGGCTGGGAATAGCCAGGAGCCTGCTGTGCACCATCACGGACATGCGCCTCCCCGTGGCCACGGAGATGCTCGACCCCATCACGCCGGAGTATCTCGCCGACCTCTTGAGCTGGGGTGCAATCGGCGCGCGCACCACCGAATCCCAGACGCATCGTGAAATGGCCAGCGGCCTCTCCTTTCCCATCGGCTTCAAGAACGGCACCGACGGCAACCTCCAGATCGCTATCGACGCCATGAAATCGGCGCTTCACCCCCACAGCTTCCTGGGCATCAACAAGGAGGGAAAGACTTCCATCATTCAGACCACGGGAAACCAGGACGTGCACATTGTCCTGCGGGGAAGCTCGAAAAAGGCCAACTACCACCCGGAAGACATACAGAAAACCATAGAACTCATGGAGAAGGCCCAGCTGCACCCGACCATCATGGTCGACTGCAGCCACGGCAACTCGGAAAAAAACCACGAAAAGCAGCCCCTGGTCATGGAGCAGGTTGTGGAACAGATCGCCGCCGGGCAGGGGAAAATATCGGGAGTGATGATTGAAAGCAACCTGGAGGAAGGAAACCAGCCGCTTGCCAAGGATCCGTCCCTCCTGCGGTACGGTGTCTCCATAACCGACAAGTGTATCGACTGGCGGACAACGGAAGAGATGCTCCGTTTCGCCCACGGCAGGTTGAAAGAGTGCGGAGGACGGCCTGTGCCGTGAGAGGGGGGGTATCTCGCGACGCAAAAACAACGGCAGGGCGCGACGGTCCACATTCCGGCGCCCTGCCGTTGTCCTATTTCGGAAGCTTCTTTTCTTCCTTCCGTGCCCGGCCCGGGCCATGGAAACGGATTTCCCGGATACGGTCGGTCCCGATGCGCACCCAGCCGTCGGAACGAAGAAATGCCTTTATCTTTCCGGCAACTATCAGCGAATCAAGTTTGTTGTCGTGCACGATCCCTCTTGAATCATCGCTGAATATTACCTGTATCTCTTTCATACCACACCACCCGCGCACTACACCCCTGTCCCCTGTCGCGATGAATGGACGACGAGCGAGACGGCATGGACTCACTGGAGCGAATCAAGAGCATCGACGCACCCGGATTTCCGCTCCCAGCTGGAGGGACATTCTCTTTCCCGAAAAGCTTCACCTCCCCCTTTCATATGTGAAAATAGCAATTTACATGCCTCTTGCAACCCCCTCCGGAGAACGCTTTTTTTGTGGGGGAACCGCATGGCATGTAAAGAATTCCAGAAAAGCCCTCTGGAATGTCGGAAAAATTTACATCCATCCTGGAAATAACCGGCGACGTCGTGCGGCGCCAACGAGGAATGACCCACCAGCCGCATATAGTTCCACGGAGAAGCCGAAGTTACGGAAGGGGCAAGGACAAGCGTCGGCACCGGAGCGCTACCTGAGAGGCACCATACGATGAAAAGACCATCCATCACCACGGAAACCGGAAGATATTACCTGACCGACCGCATCAGGGAGGAGGTCGACTTCCGCTCGACACGGCAATCCCTGGGAATCCCGCCACCGCCCGTCCAGAAGCCCGCACCTCCGGGGAGGAGGCTCATCCGGCTGCCGGATCGGGAGACATGGTCGATTCCACCCTGCGATCTGCAAAACGCCATGGCCGCTCGCCGCAGCCGGAGGCAATTCACCGGGGCGGCCCTTTCTCTGGACGAGATCGCCTTTCTCCTGTGGGCCACCCAGGGGGTTCGCGCCGTCCTCCATGCGGCCGCCGTCCTGCGCACGGTCCCTTCCGCAGGATGCCGCCACTCCTTTGAGACCTACCTGGCCGTCCTGAGGATTGAAGGCCTCGAGAGGGGCATCTACCGCTACCTCCCCATGGATCACGCGCTCGTCCTCGTTCGAGAGGTGGAAAAGCTGCCGGAACGGCTGATCGCCGCGACCCACGGTCAGGAGTTTGCCGGGCGGTCGGCCGTGACCCTTCTCTGGACCGCGGTTCCGGAACGTATGGAATGGCGCTACGGTGAGGCGTCCTACAAGGTGATAGCCCTGGACGCAGGCCATGTCTGCCAGAACCTCTACCTGGCCTGCGAAGCCATCGGAGCCGGCACCTGCGCCATCGCTGCGTACAACCAGACGCTGGTGGATGAGCTGCTGGGAGTAGACGGCTACGATGAATTCGGCATCTACCTGGCGCCGGTCGGAAAGGTCGCAGCGGAGCGGTGAAGCGCGTCACGCAAGAGGCAGGTCATCGGGCGCATGGGACTCAATGACGGGACAGTAAATCCTCTCCCGCTCGTCGTTCATGCCTATCGGCCGGTCCGTCTTGAGAAGCCTCCTCCAGACCCGGACATTATCAAAGATGACGATCGCCACCAGGACGATGACGGCCATGCTGAGGATTGTGTTGAGAACCATGCCCTTGGCCAGGTAGAGCCTGATGTTCATGAATCCGGCGGTGAACGTGGTCATTGCCATTACCAGGCACGGCACCGCGGTTATGAGGGCGTAGCGCTTTTTCTCGGCAATCCTCAGGATGACCGTGGTTCCGATTGCCAGGGCAAGGGCGGCAAGGGTCTGGTTCGTAACCCCGAACAGGGGCCAGATGGATGAAATATCACCGGTGAAGAGTATGTATCCCCAGAAGAAGGAGACGGCTGCGCTGGTCAGGATGACGCCGGGCATCCAGTCCGTCCGTTTGAGCGGCTGGTAGAGGTTCCCCACGATATCCTGCAGTATGTAGCGCGCCACCCGTGTCCCCGCATCTATGGTGGTCAAAATAAACAGCGCCTCGAACATGATAATGAACTGGAACCAGTATTTCATCGTGTGGCGCAGCCCGTCGCCGATAGTGGAGAAGATATGCGCCATGCCGACGGCCAGAGAGATGGCGCCGCCCGGCCGATGGGAGACATCGAGACCCACCAGGCGGCTCAACTCGGGAAGATCCTTGACCGGCATGGCAAGTTTGGCAAAGGAATCTGCCGACGTGTTGATGGCGAAGTAGTCGTTGGGGATCAGCGTCACCGCCGCCAGCAACGCCATGAGACCGACAAACGCTTCGGTCAGCATGGCGCCATAGCCAATCATGCGTATCTGCCTTTCCTTTTCCAGCAGCTTGGGAGTGGTACCGGAGCCGATCAGTGCATGGAATCCGGAAATGGCGCCGCACGCGATGGTGATGAACACATAGGGCCAGACCGGACCGGGGATGATGGGCCCTCCGCCGCCAATGAACGGTGTGACGAAGGGCATCTTCACTGTTGGATTCACCAGGAAGAGCCCGGCGGCCAGCCCGCCGATAACTGAGATCTTCAGGTAGGTACTGAGATAATCGCGCGGTGCGAGCAAAAGCCATACCGGCAAGGCCGCGGCGCAGAAACCGTAGAGCGGGAGCATGACGGAGAGGCTTTCCTTGCTGAAGGTGAACCAGCCGGCACAGGACGACTCTGCGACATCCGCTCCGAAATACACCGCCGCGAGCACGGCAATGACGCCGAAAACCGTTCCGGAAAGGATTGCGCCCGGTCTGATCCTGAACAGGTAGACACCGACAACCATGGCAACGGGAATCGTCATGCCGATGGTGAATACTCCCCAAGGGTTCTTGTACAGGGCATTGGTGACCGCAACGGCAAGACCGGCCAGGGCCACGATGATGATGAAAAAGGTGACCACGGCGGTGGTTACGCCGGTCACCCTGCTCACGTCTTTCTTTGCAATAACCGACAGGGACTGCCCCTGATGACGAACCGATGCAAACAGGATGATCATGTCATGAACGCAGCCGGCGAAAACCGAACCCAGGAGGATCCAGAAAAAGCCGGGGCCCCAGCCGTACTGCGCGGCCAGCGTGGGGCCGATCAGCGGTCCTGCCCCCGCTATTGCCGCGAAGTGATGCCCGAAAACCATCCATTTGCTTGTTGGAACATAGTCCTTCCCGTCATTACAGGTGACGGCCGGCGTACTGTTCCGGTCGTCCAGCATCAGCACCCTGGCGGCGATGAAGGCCGAGTAGTAGCGGTATGCCAGACCGAGCACGCAAAGAGAGGACAGCAGAAGGAAGATGACGCTCATGATTCAACCCCCGTGGTTCCTGGTAATGGCGACGTCGTGGAAGTCCCGCATGGAGGGGATTTTCGGCACGGGCGGATGGACGGTCCACGCCTTTTCTCCTTACGTATATCAGATGTCGATGGAGGAGGGAAAGGATTTGACCAGAGCGCTCGGGAACCGGAGAAGGCGCCCGCCGTTCCCGGAGCCGCATGCCTCCGCTGCCATTGGACGCCGGTCATGTACGCCGGCAGGCGGTGGCAAAAGCATATCGTAGAATCGCTCCGCGATTGACAAACGCCCTGAAATATCTTAAGAAAATAGTGCCATGTTTTCAAATTTCCCAAAGATTCATGAGGAGGGATTTCCTCCTTGAGGTGATACTGCAATGAAAAACAGCAATAATGTCAGAAAAATCCGGGAAGAGCGCCTCTTGAGCAAAATGGAGCTGGCTCGGCTTGCAGGCGTGTCCGCGGCCACCATCGATCGAATTGAGCGGGGCGAAACCTGCCGCATGGAAACCAAACGGAAGATTATTTTAGCCCTCGGCTACACTCTGGCGGATAAGGACATCCTTTTCCCAACGTGAACAGTATGTGCGGACGATTCACCTTTGCCATATGCCCTGAACTGCTTGCGGAATTTTTCGGGGTCGACGTCCTCCTGAAGCTCCATCCACGCTACAATATCGCTCCGACCCAGGATGTGCCGGTAATCAGGGAAACCGCAAGCGGCGGAAGACGTCTTACCACCCTCCGGTGGGGGCTCGTGCCCCACTGGGCAAAGGACCTCTCCATCGGCAACCGGCTCATCAACGCCCGGTGCGAAACCGTCCACGAAAAACCGGCATTCCGGCAGGCGATCCGCACCCGGCGATGCATCATTCCCGCAAGCGGTTTCTTTGAATGGGCCTCGTCCCCATCGGGGAACCCCCCCCACTACGTCACCATGCAGGACGGAACCCCCCTCGCATTCGCCGGCATCTGGGACTCCTGGAAAAGTCAGGAAGGTGCACTATACGAAACCTTCGCCATCCTCACCACGACGGCCAACAGTCTCATGGCGCCCCTGCACGACCGGATGCCGGTACTGCTCCATCCCACGGAATTCGAACTCTGGCTTGACCGCTCAACAAACAATCCGGAAAAGCTCCGGCGCCTCTACCAGCCCTACCCGTCCGAACTGATGAGGGAATGGGAGGTCACGACACTGGTCAACAACCCGGACAACGAATCCCCGGACACCGTTGTTCCCGTCCGCGGTACCATATGAGCAATCAGACCAACTGTCAAAAAATGAAAGGCCCGCTCTAGGAAAAGCGGGCCTCATTTTTTTATCTATCTATCTACCCATTTCATGGGTCTCAGGCATATTCAACAGCCTGCGGATCTCGTATTTTTTCCATTACAGCCTGGCGGAGTGTCCTCGTTCATGCGGTCCTCCTATCTTTGCTGCTTTCTGTTCGGATTAGCTTGTACTGCGACTGAACGTCTTCACCTCCGTCGTTTCCGTTTCAGGTAGCGCTACCTTGACTTCAAGTATATCCACTCTGATGCGCAAGAAACAGTCTTTTTTTATTTTTTTTTCGGCGTATATTTTTTGTTTATGCCGTCTTGCCGGCCCCACCCTTGCCGACGCAAAACCGCACCCACCGAACACCCATCAGGCACCACTCGAAAGGAGAGAAAACATGAAGCATGGCGCATGGAAAAGCTTGGCAATCGTTGTTCTCGTCTCTTCGCTGGCCCTTGCCGGCTGCGAACGGAAGAAGGAAGCAACCGCTCCCGCCGAACCGGCTCCCGGACAGAAAGCCGCGGCTCCGGCAGTAAACATGCAGGATGGCGAATGGGAAATCACCATGAAGGTCGAAATGCCGAAAATGCCGGGGATGCCGGCCGGCGCCATGAAACCTCACACGGTAAAGACCTGCCTGACCAAGGAAGACTATGTACCGAAGACCAGCCGGGAACAGTCCGACTGCACGGTTGAGAACCAGAAGATAGACGGGAATACCGTGAGCTGGAGCGTAGCCTGCAAGGAAGCCACCGGCACGGGTACCGTCACGTACTCCGGAGACTCCATGAACGGCCTCATTGAAACATCGACCAAGATCGAAGGGAAGGAAATGAAAACCAAGATGATCATGAGCGGAAAACGCCTTGGTCCCTGCCCGCCCAAATAACCACGCACTTCCGCAAACAAAAAACCCCCGAGCTATCGGGGGTTTTTTGTTTGCATCCTTTTCCTGCCGTAGTTCACATTGATTCACAGCGCCGCGGCAATCGCATCACCCATTTCCCTGGTGGTCACCAGCCGTTCGCCGCTGCCCTTCTGAAAAATATCCGCTGTCCGGCATCCCTGCTCCAGCACCCTGACCACGGCCGACTCGACGGCTCCGGCGGCGTCCTCCAGCCCGAAGGAGTAGCGGAGCATCATAGCGACAGAGAGTATCTGGGCGATGGGATTGGCGACCCCTTTCCCGGCGATGTCCGGCGCGGAGCCTCCCGACGGTTCGTACATGCCGAACGTCCCCTCGGCCAGCGACGCGGAGGGAAGCATGCCCAGGGAACCGGTCAGCATTGCGGCTTCGTCGGAGAGGATATCGCCGAACATGTTCTCGCACAGCAGCACGTCGAATTGCTTCGGACGGCGGACAAGCTGCATGGCAGCGTTGTCCACGTACATGTGGGTAAGTTCCACCTCCGGGTAGTCCTTGGCAATGGCGGTGACGATTTCCCTCCACAGGACCGATGAAGAAAGGACATTCGCCTTGTCGATGGAACAGAGCCTTCCGCTCCGCTTGCGTGCCGCACGGAATGCCACGTGGGCGATGCGCTCGATCTCGGGCACGCTGTAGCGCAGGGTGTCGAAGCCGACCCTGGAACGCCCCTCTCCCTCGATCCCCTTGGGCTGGGAGAAGTAGATGCCTCCGGTAAGCTCCCGGATCACCAGAATGTCGAATCCCCCGCTCACGACCTCTTCCTTGAGGGAAGACGCTCCGGTGAGAGAAGGGAAGACTATTGCGGGACGGAGGTTCGCATACAGGCCGAACATCCTGCGCAGCGGCAGGAGAGCCGCCCGCTCGGGCTGCTCCTCGGGGGGGAGGGACTCCCACTTGGGTCCGCCCACGGAACCGAACAGGATGGCGTCGGCCGCCCTGCAGGTATCGACCGTTGTCTCGGAAAGGGCTTTCCCCTCGTTGTCGA
Organism: Geobacteraceae bacterium; assembly: GCA_012797715.1. GTDB lineage: Bacteria > Desulfobacterota > Desulfuromonadia > Geobacterales > Geobacteraceae > RPRC01. Next base: position 9,516 of record JAAZOO010000530.1, read on the forward strand.
TGCCCGCTCCTCCCACGTGTGCGTGGGTTCTTGCGAACGTCACGCCGAACTTTTTTTCCACGGCGTCCAGCACCTTGAGCGCCTCCGCCATTACCTCAGGCCCGATTCCGTCTCCGGGCAACACCGCTATGCTGAAACTACGCGCCATCCTGTCGTGCTCCTCTGCCTGGTATTTCCTGAAAGCGCCGCACTATCCCGAGGGATGCGGCGCTTTCCATCTATACCGGACCGGAGCATGACGGGAAAGCAGTATCTCGTGAGGCCGCCATCGCGAATGGCGATGGCGGACATCCATGCCGTGGCAGCCGGCGTTCCCTTATTCCCCCTGCTTGAGATGATCGACAAGCAGTTTTGCCGCCGCCGGGAGCGCGCCATAG
>JAAZOO010000042.1 GCA_012797715.1 Geobacteraceae bacterium
GATCGAGCGCCAAGAACTTCCTACGGACATCAATGGGTTTTACAAAGCGCTTGTCGTGACTAAAATAAAGGTCTACGCGAACATCAGCGTCGGAGGGTACGCCTGGGCGCGGTTCGGGTTCGTGCCCGATCACTGGTCGAGGGAAAGGCCCGGCATAAGGGCACGTTTGGACAATCTGCTTCGGGAAGATATAACGAGAACCGCCGGAGGCAAGGCCAAGACCTATATAGCAAGATTACCGCAGAACAGCATCGGGAAATATCGGGCATCTTGGCGTCAGACGACCCATGCTCGATGTGAATGGTCTCCGACCTCAAGAAAGACGGGAACGACATAGGAAATGCGCTGCTGCTGGGCATGAGTTGGCACGGCACCCTCGACATGCGGAACCCGGTGCATATGGAACGGTTCTCCCGCTACGTAGCCAGGACGCCGACTACATAATGTGCCGCGACCTTATTGTCGCCTGCAGGTATCTATCGAAGGGAGAACGGAGATGAAAAGCGTATACGAAAGCAGAGAAGGCCAGGCGCTCGGTCCGGACGAGATCGACGGCATGGAAGAAATGCTCGGCGACGACACGCTGCCGACCGACTACGACCTCGCGGAAGGACCAATCCCCTGTATCGGGTTCTGGCTCGGTACGCATGACAGGCAAAGCAAGCGGATCCCTGGGTTCACCGAGGAGCAGTACCAGAGGGGCGAGCAGTCGTAAAACACTTCCGTTAGTAAGAGGTAGAAAAAAGGTTGGATGAGATGATACTACCCGGTAAGAGCTATCGTAAAAGGCAGCAAAAATTTATTTTGTAAAGAAAAAGGTTACAGCTATTGCTGTAACCTTTTGAATTTACTGGTCGGGATGACTGGATTCGAACCAGCGGCCCCTTGCTCCCGAAGCAAGTGCGCTACCAGGCTGCGCTACATCCCGCCGAAGGCTTTTTATAGCCTTTTTGCCGGTGCTTTGTCAACAGGTTATCGAGGTGCCGGTTGGTGGCGCATCCTGAAGAACGCCTCAGAGAACGGTTTCCAGGGCCCGCCTACTGGTAGGCGTTTTCAAGGATCCGGAGCACGTCTTCCTTCTTGGGATTGCGGGGATTGAAGATGGTGCTGATTTCCTTGAGGGCGTCCGTTGCAATGGCGTCGAATGCCTCGCGGGAGACTTCCGCCTCCCTCAGTGTCGGAATGCCGATACGTCGTGACAGATCGGCTATGGCGGCTATGGTCGTTTCTACCGCCTCGTCGGCGGGCACTTCCTTCACGTTCAGGCCCATGGAGAGGCCGATGTCCCGGATTTTCCCTGAGACGGCGGGAGCGTTGTAGCGCATGACATGGGGGAGCACGGCGGCGTTGGCGATGCCGTGGGAAAGGCCGCAGTGAACGGTGAGGGGGTGGGAGATGGAGTGGGCAAGGCCCAGGATTGCCGAGTTGTATGCGAAGCCCGCCAGCATGCTTCCCAGAAGCATGCCGGTCCGTGCGTCCACATCGGAGCCGTGTGCGACCGCCCGGGGGAGATTCCGGGCGATGAGTTCGATTGCCTTCAACGCATTGATATCGGTCGGCACCGAGGCAGCTGCGGACAGATACGCCTCGATGGCGTGGGAGAGCGCTCCCATCCCAGTCTCTGCAGTGAGCGCGGGCGGCAGGGAAACGGTAAGGAGGGGGTCGATGAGAGCATATCTCGCACCCACATTCTGGCCGCCGATGACCATTTTTTTCTTCCGTGCCGTGTCGGTTACCACGGTAAAGGACGTTACCTCGCTGGCGGTTCCGGCTGTGGTGGGAATTGCGATGAGGGGAGGCCCCGCGCTCTTTACCAGGTTTATCCCTTCATACTGGGCAATGGGAGATTCGTTGGTCATCAGTATGGCAACGGCCTTGCCGGCATCGATGGCGCTCCCTCCGCCAACAGCGACGATCGCTTCAATCTGCGCTTCCCGTGCCAGCCGGGCGCATTCCTCGATGCAGGTATCGGTGGGATTTGCCGTAACGCCGTCCCATTCCGTTACTTCCAGTTTGGCCGCCTTCAGGGACGCGGCGATTGGGTCGGCGATGCCGGACCCTTTCACCCCGCTGTCGTAGATTGCGAGCACTTTTTTCACATCCAGACCCAGAACCAGGTGCCCCGCGGTTTTCGAGCTTTCCGGTGCGAAAGCGATGGAACTGGGGAGAGAGAATTGAAAATGCATGGTAGATGCCTCCTGTCCGAAATTATCGTCACGCATAATTAAATGGAAATAAAAAAAACTACGAAAAACTACTATGCCGTCGGGAATGATACCCGCAACAGCCAGCAGTTTCAACGATTTTTCCGGATGCCGATACGTATTCCCGAATCGGCGGGAACCGCTGCCAGGTGCGGGAGAGCCTCCTGTCACCGGAGATTACGGACGTTTCCGTGCGGTGACCCTTTCATTTTCCTGTTGACAATCAGGGGTTCCATAATTAAAATCAGCGGCTGTTCGCCGGTATCTACCGAAAAAATGTGAAGAATCAGGACCCTTTCCGCTTCGGGCACCCCGTGGCGGCGAACGCGTTCTTTTTATTCAGAGTAAAAATATCTGCCTTGTGCAGGTCTGTCTCGAACGGAAGCGATACCGCGAGCTGACACGGTTTCCCTCTCCCAGCGGTTTTCGGGAAATCGACCTGCAGAGGAGAAAATCGTTTCATCCCGCGCGTGCCGATGGGCGGCTGCGATGCGGTGTGAAGTACAAGGACCCAAATTTGGGGAACCAACATCGAAAGGAGAAGGCAGACAATGAGTGCACCACTTCCGTTCAAAAAGGGTAACGTAGTAAAGTACACAACCGGCTATTGCGCAAACGTCATGAACGTGCTCCCCAACGGGATTATCGTTGATCAGGACAATGCCGGCAACTCCGGCATGTTCAAGATTGAAATCGATCCCGATAACGTTGCCGCAGCCGGTCTGACCGTCATCAGGTAATCGACTTTGTATTGAAGCTTCTCACAAGCATGCCGGCAGTGTTTCTTCCCCGGTGAAGAGAGCAGAGGCGCTACCCATGACAGCGCTGCATGAAGCCGAATGAAAAGGCCCCGGTTGACGTCGGCCTTGACATAGACGTGCCGTACAGCCATGCCGGCTTGAAACCCCTGAGTCGAGTCTTCCGCGACACCGCCGCTGCCCTCCGCCTTATCGTGGAGGTCGTCTCAGGCTCAAGAACAGTGTGGTTGCGATACAGAGACAGCCCCCCGGCACTACGCCGCGGGGCTTTTTTTTTGCGTTCGCGCGTCCCTCCTAATCCTAAAACCGGCAGTTGGAGGTATCCTTAGAGAGCGACTCTGTCGTATTTCGTTGCTGCTCTTAGCGAAATGGAGCGGCCACAGCCGATACTGTCCGAACCAAAAAGGGTGAGTGTATCGGCTGTAGTGAAATGAGTTTAGAGCAGCAGAAAGGCGGCAATCGGAGAGAAGGAAGGATGCCTCCAACTGCCGAATCCAGGATGAAAAATTCGGTGCTGGCCATGGGAACGGCCCCAGGAATTACGGTGCCTGGTAGACCATGCGCCCGCCGACATACGTGCTCAAGAGCTTCGGGCTGTCTTTACTGATTGC
>JAAZOO010000531.1 GCA_012797715.1 Geobacteraceae bacterium
CCCGTATCTCCAGCAGACTCACCCCGTACTCCTCGTCGTCCACCCGGAAACGCAGATATTTCAAGGTTTCATCGGCCGACTCGGCGCCCTCGCCACGCGGCCCTGCCACCGTATCCGCCGCGCTTCCCGCTGCCTGACGTCCGGCAAGGAGCACCGCAAGGGGATCAAAGTCTTGGTGAACGCCATCCACCATCACCGCGTCTCCGGTCCCCTCCTCCCCGGAAACGGGATCACCAAGGGGAAGGAACTCGACGTGGCGTACAGCCTCTTGCGGACAGGTGCCATCTGGTGCCTGCACCGATTCAACCGTCGCGGAAACGGGCGTCGCTGCCGCAAGGTCCGCCTGTTCCCCTTTTCCCCGTCGGGCTTTTTTTCGTATCTCGGCCAGATTCATTAGCCGACCCCATCCCCCGGAATGTCCAGTTCATGCCGCAGGTCTTCGATGACTGTTCCGTCGATCAGTGTTGCTTCCCGCTCAAAACCGCTCAAAAGTGCGTTCGATGCAATGGAATTGATCCTTCGCGGCACCCCGCCGGAAAGCTCGAATATCTTCAGGACGGCTTCCGGCGAAAAAAGGCCGGGCCTGCCGCCCGCCACCTCCAGGCGGAAATCGATGTAGTCCAGCGTTTCTTCCAGATTCAGCGGAGTGAGATGGAACCTGATGCCTATCCTCTGCCGGAGGGCTTCGTAGGGAGCTTCGGCGAGCCGTTCCCGAAGTTCGGGCTGCCCCATCAGAATGATGGAAAGGAGATTGCTGTCGTCCATCTGGAAATTGGTCAGCAGCCGGATCTCGTCGAACACCTCCCGTCCCGGAATCATGTGTGCCTCGTCCACAATGAGAACCGGTACCACCCCTTGCCTATGGAAGCGGTACATCTCCCCGGTCAGGACATGGAGAAGGTCGTCCTTGGCTGACGGCGGGGACGCTATCCCCAGATCCCGTGCAAAAATGCGCAGGAACTCCAGGGGAGATACGATGGGATTGAAAATGATGCTGAAACGGCACTCCTCGCCCACGCTGTCCATCAAGGCCCTGGAAATGGTGGTCTTGCCGCTTCCGATTCCGCCCGTAAGGAGGGCCGGCTCCCGCTCCTCCACTGCGTACAGAAGCCGTGCAAGCGCCTCTTCATGACCTTTGGAAAGGAAAAGGAAACGGGGATCGGGGGTCTTGCTGAACGGTTTCTCCTTCAGGCCGTAAAACCCCTTGTACATCCTACGCCGCGCCTCGTGTCGCTTCGGTAATAATGCCGCTCACATCCAGAATCAGGATCGTACGCTGGTCTCCCAGATCCGCGGCGCCTGCTATCCCTCTCACATCCTTAAAGGTATCTCCGAGAGACTTGATAACGATATCCTGCTGCCCAAGAAGGTCGTCCACGGCAATGGCGACCCGTCTTTCCGTCTCGCCGACAACAACGGCGAAGGAACTGCATGAACCACCGGTTCCCGGAGAAAGCTCAAAGAACCTCTCCAGCCGCAGTAGCGGCAGGGTGGATTCACGCAGCTGCATCACCTCTTTCCGCTCGACGGTCCTCAGCGCCACTTCTTCCAGGGAGATGGTCTCCCGGACCGAGGTGATGGGAACGGCATAGGTGCGTCCCGAGGTTTCCACCAGAAGGGCCTTGATAATGGCAAGGGTAATGGGGAGCGTGATAATCATCCTGCTCCCCTGTCCGAGACGACTCTCGATGTCCACCGTCCCGGAGACCGCGGCGATGTTGTTCATCACCACATCCATGCCGACTCCCCTGCCGGAAACATCACTGAGACGATCCGCCGTGGAGAAGCCCGGAAGAAGGATTAACTCGAGAATCTCCTTTGCCGAGAGGCCTTCCGTACTGTCTATGAGCCCAAGCTCCTTCGCCTTCTCCGCAATTCTATCGGGATCCATCCCCCTTCCGTCGTCTTCCACCTCGATGACAACATGGTTTCCCTTCTGAAAAGAGGAAAGACGGATAATTCCCGTTTCATCCTTGCCGCTCGCCCGTCGTTCCTCCGGAGACTCGATGCCGTGGTCGATGGCATTCCTGATGATATGCATCAAGGGGTCGGCAATGTCCTCCACGATCATCTTGTCCAGTTCCGTATCGGTGCCGGACATTCTCAATTCGATCTTCTTGCCCTGTTCGCGGGAAATCTTGCGAACGATGCGGGACATCCGTTCGAACAACTGGCCCACGGGAATCATGCGCACGTTCATGACGCGATTCCGCAGTTCGTTGAGCTTCCGCTCCATCCCCTTGGCCGCCTTGCCCAGCTCCACCGCGAGCCCGGAGAATCCCTGGTCGCGCATCCGATCCGAAACACCGGCAATCGTGCCGTGGTACAGGAGGAGCTCGCCGACAATGTTCATTAATTCATCGAGCTTTGCAATGTCGACCCGCATGGTGCGTGACATGCTCCGCACGGAGAGCCCTCCGGCATCACCGTCTGCGGAAGGCGTCTCCACGAGACGCGCCTCGGAAGGAGCGGACCGACCCGCATCAAGAACGGGGTGCTCCTCCCGCAGCGTTCCCGCAAGGGGTATGACCGACACTCCTTGCAAACCGGAAAGGGTGGCGGACACGTCCACCTCCCGCCCCGATCCGAACAGGATATCGAACGCGATCGAACTCCCCAGATCCCCATCGGCGCTCGGGAGGGTACTGATGACCTCGCCCGCCCCCTTCAACAGATCCATGAGTTCTCCCAATTCACGGTCAAAGGTGTCGAGAGAATAGGAGGCATGGAACAGGAACAGGTTTTTCCCACGGCTGATATTTTCCCTGAGGCGGTGTTCCTCGTACTCGGTCAGGGCATTCAGGATATTCTCCGGCACCCCCAGCTCCTCGGGCGCCGTCACGGCCGATTCTTTCCTAGAACCTGCGATGCAACCGTTGATGCGCTCTAGAACGGGGGAAAGCTCGATGGGGCAGGCGGAAGCGGTGCCGACAGACCGGAGAATTGATCCGAGCGCCTCCAGTGAATCGAACAGCACGGCCATTGTGGGACCGTCGAGGGGTATCTTCCCGAGCCGCAGGCAGTCCAGAAGGCTTTCCAGGGTATGCGCCAGACCCGCGATCTCGCTGAATCCGAACATCCCGGCCAACCCCTTGAGGGAATGGGCACTGCGAAAGATGGAATTGATTGTTTCGGGATTATACTCGTCCTTGTCCGATGCGTCTCCGAGGGCAAGGAGGTCCACACTCATCTGTTCGAGTATATCCTCTGCCTCGGCCAGGAAATCCCTGGTCGCCGTATCAAGGGATTCACGAGAATCCGTCATATTTGCGCTCCCTGCATTTCCCCCCACCGCCGCAGCTTGTTCTGCGGGAAAAATGGGCGTGTACTCTGGGACACCCTTTATCCGATATAGGCAAGAATCAGCTTCTGCAGCATTTCCGGCAGGAACGGCTTGACCAGATATTCATTGGCGCCCAGCGCCATGCCCCTCTCACGGTCCTTTTCACTGCTCTCGGTTGAAATGATGAAAAGCGGAATCGTGCGATAATTCGGATTATTTCTGACATAGCTTATCAATTCCAGTCCGTTGATGTCAGGCATGTTGATATCGGTGATGATCAGGTCTACCCGCTCCCGCGGCAACAGGCGCAACGCATCGAATCCGTTCGTCGCCTCCACCACCGCAAAGCCGTCCATGGCTTCGATGGCGGCGGTGAGGAAAGAACGCATGGCAGGGGAGTCTTCGGTAACAAGTATCTTTTTCACGTCCACTCCTGATTCTTTTCTTTCAACCGTTGCTGCAGCAGGCACTTTTCCATGGCAAGCCCTGCCTGGGAAAGAAATATCTCCAGAGAATCGGTGTCACCGATGGCACGCCTCTCGGGCAGGTTGTCGCCATACAGCAATGCGACCACTTTTCCTTCGCTTATCACCGGACCGAGGAACATCTCCTCCGGCGTTCCACCGCCCAGTTCATTGAGCAGATACCGGTTCCACTCCGTTCCGTCGGGGGGGGCCTTTATGGCCATCTTCGAATCAATGGCCCGGGAGAAAAAAGGGTCGGACTTCAACGGTATGAACAGGTCTCGCACCCGCGCATCGGCATGCCCGTCCGGATCCACGACACCGAACTGGCCGAGGCCCCGGATTCCGTCCTCTCCCACCAGGAAGACCACCGCCCTATTCATGAATTCGGCGGCAAAGCGGAGCACGAGAAGGGTGATTCCCCCTTCCAGTTCCGGATTGTTCAACTCCTCCAGCATGCTGCGAAGGAGAGACACC
>JAAZOO010000532.1 GCA_012797715.1 Geobacteraceae bacterium
GCAATCGCCCGCTCCCTCCACTACCAGAGCAACCGGAGGGAAAAACCGTTCATTGCCGTGAACTGCGCCGCAATGCCGGGCGGCCTCCTGGAGTCCGAGCTTTTCGGGTACGAAAAGGGTGCCTTCACCGGCGCCACCTCCCGTCGCATCGGCAGGTTCGAAGAGGCGGCTGACGGCACGATTTTCCTGGACGAAATCGGGGAACTGGAGTTGCTCCTCCAGGCAAAACTGCTGCGGGTGCTGCAAGAGAAGGAAATCGAACGGCTGGGAAGCAACAGGAAGGTGCGCATTAATTTCCGCCTCATCTGCTCCACGAACAGAGATTTGAGCCAGAACATCAGCTCCGGACTGTTCCGGGAAGATCTCTTCTATCGCATAAATGTTGTTCGCATCGACCTGCCCCCCCTCCGCGAACGAAAGGACGATATTCCTCTCCTCACTTCCTCCTTTCTCAAGGAGTACTGCATCCGTGAAAACAAATCTCTCGAGATATCCCCCGAAGTGATGAATCTCTTTCACGCATATTCCTGGCCGGGGAATATCCGCCAATTGAGGAATGTCATCGAGCGCGCCACCGTGCTGGCACGGGGGAAGGTAATCACGGTACAAGAACTCTCCGACGAACTCCGTCACTTTGCCAAAGGTGTGCAGCAGGTGCAGAGGGGAACCGTCCGCCCCCTCCGGGAACTGGAAGAGGAGGCGATCCGCTCGGCCCTGCTCGAGTGCCGCGGCAACAAGTCCAAAGTCGCAACGATGCTCGGCATCTCCCGCAAGACGCTGTATAAAAAGTTACTGGAAATCAACCGGTAGACAAGCCCCTCCCACCTCTCCGACCGGACGGCGGTTCTCCCCTTTGCATCCTGACCACGAGGACTGCCCGGACCCCTTTTCTGTTCACAATTTGAACTGTTCAAATTTTTTCTGTTCAAACATCCACCACCCAAGTGACTCCCCAGGAAACACTTTTCACAGCATAACACTCTGTAATCATTCCCTTATATTCTTTTTGTTTCTATTGGAAACATTTTGCAGGCTCTTAATTTGCGCATGATTTTTTATATCTGGGTAGAAAAGAAACATCAGAAAAACTGGAGCGGAAGGTGGCAACGGAAAACATCCATGGATGCGCCTGACGGCGATGCCATTCCGGAAAAGTCACCCATGCGGCGAATATCAACATGAAAAAATTTTTATACAAACTATCGGCTTTTCAAGCAGATATGAATCATCCTTCCCAAGGGGACGGTATCCGCCTCCCGGCAGACAGCGCCTTTGGCATCTTCGTTGCTCCATGCAATTTCATGAAAACGAGACACAGGATCCTCATAGTCGATGAAGCGGGTTTTTCCCGTGTCTGTTCGTCTATCCTCGCCGGTCAAGGGTTTCATGCCGAATGCGTGATTCTCGATGAGTGGGGAGTTTCGTCGCGTTTCATAAAAAATGTGTCTCTCCTTATCACCAGCTATCCGTACGGGACACAGGTGCTGAAGATGATGCACGGCTCGCCCGTCCCCGTCATCGTGCTGGCCGATTACACGGGGAATGAAATCATCGAAATTCTCGAAGGGCTCGAAAACTCCTACTGCATGGTCAAGCCCATTAACTACGAGAGGTTCACCCTGCTCGTGAAGAATCTGGTAAACGAAACGTGTTTCCAACAGGGAGGGTACAGCATTGTCTAGAGGATTTCTCATCGTAACGGTAATCGTTCTGGCCCTTTCGGCGTGCAGCGGGAAGACCAAAGAAGAACTGTACGGGGAAGGCCGCACACAGCTTCAGGCAGGCAACCCCAACGGCGCAATCGTTCTCCTCAAAAATGCCCTGGAAAAGGATCAGAATTACCTCGACGCCCGCTACCAGCTGGCCCTTGCGTACAAGGCGAGCGGAAAGTACGAGCAGGCGGAAAAGGAATTACGGAAGGTCCAGCGGCAAGACCCTTCCCGCAGAGACCTCCAGATTGAGCTGGCTCGGGTTTATGCGCTGATGCTCAAACCGGATCAGGTCATCAGTGAAATCGAAGGGTACCTGAAATCAAACGCGGAAACACCTGAAACATTGGAACTCATGGGAAAGGCGTTCGTCCAGAAAAACCGTCTGGACAGGGGAGAAGAGCTGTTGCGGAAAGCCCTGCAGGCGGATCCCAAGCGATGGCCGCCCAAGATAGCGCTGGCGGCCGTCTATGCCCAGAGCGGCAGAACAAATGACGCACGCAGCCTGTTGCAGGACGCCCTTCGCCTCGACGGCAAGAACACGCAGGCATGGCACATGCTCGCACGGATTGAGACCAGCCAGGGCAACAGGGACAAGGCGCTTGAGGCGTACCGACGGATATCGGAGATACGCCCGGAAGATACGGAAGCGACTTTCAAATCAGGCCTTCTCTACCTTGAAAAGGGAGACCGGGATCGTGCGGCCGCTCTCGCCGACGGACTGGTTACCCGGTTTCCCAAACGGCCGGAAGGTTACCTCCTGAAAGGAATGACGTATTTTCACGGCAGGGACTTCAAAAGGGCTGTTGTCGAGCTTCAGAAATCCCTGAAGATCCTTCCCGATCCCCGCACCTACTACTATCTCGGCCTCAGTCATTACCAGAGCAGAGAACTGGAAACCGCCCTCAGCCAATTCCAGAAGGTCCTCGACGTGAATCCCTCCTTCACCCCTGCCCGTCTCATGGTTTCCCTGATCCTGCTCAACCAGAAGAGGGTCGATGATGCGCTCGCCGAATCCGAGAAGGTTCTGCGGCAGAACGACAAAAACGCGCTGGCCCACAACATCCGCGGCAGCGCCTTGATGGCAAAGGGAAGGTACGACGAAGCGATGGCCGAGTTCGACAGGGCGATTGAGCTGGACCCGAAGCTTACCGACGTTCACCTGAAAAAGGGCCTGTACTACCTGGGCAAGGGGATGCCGAGTCAGGCGGAATCAGAGCTGGAGACCGCCGTCCATCTCTCCCCCGAAACGCTCAACAGCAGGACCGTCCTTGCCGCCCATTACATGAAGCAGAAGAACTACCAGAAAGCAATCAGCACTCTGCAGCAGGGAATCACGGGGGCAAAAACGGATGCCGTTCTCTACAACACCATGGCCGGCGCCTATTTCAGCCAGAAAAAAGCAGCGGAAGGGCTTGACTCCCTCCGGAAAGCCAAGGCGGCCAATCCGGATTATTTCGCTCCGTACATGAACCTTGCCGGATACTACCTGTCCCGCAAGGAATACGGAAATGCTCTGGCAGAGTACCAGGCGATACTGAAACGCAATCCCAACGACATCAAGGCGTTGCTGGCAATCGCGTCCACGTTGGCGGCGACGGGAAAGGACGGGGAGGCGCTGGATTACTTCAGGAAGGCTGCAAACACCCGTCAACTGGCCGGGTATCTGGCCCTTGCGGAGTACCATGCCCGCAAGAAGGAAACGGGAAAGGCCCTGAGTGTGCTCGACGAAGCGATCAAAGCCGACCCGCGCAATGCGGGCGCGCTGGAGTTCAAGGGGAAACTCCTCCTTTCCCAGAAAAAATACCAGGAAGCGGCACAGTCTTTCGAGGCCCTTGAGAAAACATATCCCGACAGGGCGCTGCCGCTCCTGGTCGGTACCTATGAAGTTATGAAAGACACCGCCAAGGCGGAAGAGGCCGCCCGCAAGATTATCGCGAGGAATCCGGATTCGGCCCGAGGATACCTTGCGCTTGCGTCGGTCTACTCCGGCAGGAACGACGTGGACCGCGCCCTGGAGACGGTAAAGAGGGGGCTCGATGCAACCGCAGGAAATCATGAAGTGAAATTTGCACTGGCCAGGCTGTACGAGACAAAACGGCAGTACCCGCAGGCCCTGGAAATCTACCAGGAGCTCCAGAAACGGAATCCGGGAAACATTTCCGTGGCCTTTGCGGAAGGCTCCTTGTACGAAAAAATGGGCTCAACGGAGAAGGCAATCGGAAAATACCGGGCGATTCTGGAGAAATCCGAAACGTACGTTCCTGCTCTCAACAATCTGGCCTACCTCTATGCCGACGGGCCGGAGAGCCTGAGGCGCCAGGCCCTGCGCTTCTCCGCGCGGGCCTACCGGCTTGCCCCGAACCATCACGGCATAATGGATACCTACGGATATGCACTGCTACAAAACGGAAAGAGCCGGGAAGCCGCTGCCGTTCTGGAAAAGTCCGTCGCCCTGCTCCCTTCGAATCCGACCGTCCACTACCACCTGGCCCTGGCCTATTCAGCACAGGGAAACCGGAACAAGGCAGTTGCCAGCCTGCAGCGCGCCCTTGCCGCAAAGGACTTCCCTGAAGCAGGCAAGGCGCGGCGACTGCTCGACGAATTGGGCAGGAAATAGATTCAGCGGTTACGGCGCCCTCCCCGGTAGCCACCACGGGGACGGCCGAGGGAATGAAACGATGTCATAC
>JAAZOO010000533.1 GCA_012797715.1 Geobacteraceae bacterium
CAGAACGTTTCATTGTATGCCCATTGTCTTCGACGTTCAAGGCATTGCGCGGAAATAGAAAGGAAGCACCCTTTGCCGGCGGGCATCGAACCGTGGAGGTGTAAACTGAATACAAATATTTTATTGATTATTTTACTTTAACAATATACCATTCACCTGCATTTTCCGGGAGGTGCCGGCCCTTGGCGACCATGCCCCGCAAGCACCGGAGCTCCGGCACGGGCAGACGTTTTCCTTACGGAAACAATGCGGGGTGCCCCCGGTTCCCCGTCTGCAGGAGATGAGCTGCAATGATGATTCAGGTTCTTTTTCATGGTGAGGAAGAAAGCCAGTCCATTCCGGCCCACACCCTCGGCCAGCTGATTGCCATGGGCAGGGTCAAGGCGTTTCTCAGGTCAAGCGGCTGGGCCGTAATCGGCCGCGACCCCATCAGGCAGCCGGGAAGGCTCCACTACTACGGCCCCGAAAGAAGAAACCGGAGAAAGTCCTACTGCATGTCGTGCCCGGAGCTGGTGGGCGGCGTCTGCGTTAGCACCACCTGCCCGGACCGGTACAAACAGGTGAAATTTTTTGACTGAAACCCGCCACGAACCGCCCCCTCGGCCGGAAACCCGAACAATCACCTCCGGCCGTCGATTCTCCCCGCATCAAACGATATGTGCCCGCCGCATGAAAAAAGCCGCCCGGGCTGAAACCCGGACGGCTTTTTCATGCGTAATGCTCAAAAATCTCAGTAGCGGTAGAAATCAGCCTTGTACGGACCTTCCACAGGAACTCCCAGATACTCCGCCTGCTCACTGGTAAGGGTAGTCAATTTCACCCCCAGTTTCGGGAGATGGAGACGGGCCACCTTTTCATCCAGAACCTTCGGCAGCATGTATACCTTCTTTTCATACGCGGCGTTGTTGGTCCAGAGCTCTATCTGCGCCATTACCTGATTGGTGAAGGAGGCAGACATGACAAAGCTCGGGTGACCGGTGGCACACCCCAGGTTTACGAGCCGCCCTTCAGCCAGCAGAATAAGCTTCCTGCCGTCGGGAAAGACTACCTCATCAACCTGCGGCTTTATATTCACCCACGGCAGGTCCCTGAGGGAGGCGACGTCGATTTCATCGTCGAAATGTCCGATATTGCACACGATTGCCTGGTCCTTCATCCTCTCCATGTGCGCGCGGGTAATGACATTGACGCATCCGGTGGCGGTGACGAATATATCACCAACCGGAGCAGCATCCTCCATGGTCGTCACCTCGAAGCCTTCCATGGCCGCCTGGAGGGCGATAATGGGGTCGATTTCGGTAATGAGGACCCGAGCCCCCTGGCCGCGCAGGGAATGGGCGCTCCCCTTGCCCACGTCGCCGTAGCCGCACACCACCGCAACCTTTCCGGCAATCATCACGTCCGTGGCCCGCTTGATCCCGTCCAGGAGAGATTCACGGCAGCCGTACAGGTTGTCGAACTTGGACTTGGTCACCGAGTCGTTCACGTTGATGGCAGGGACAGCCAGAGTCCCCTTGCGCATCATGTCATAGAGACGGTGCACGCCGGTGGTTGTCTCCTCGCTGATACCCTTCACACCCTTCAGCAGCTCCGGGTACTCCTCGTGCACCAGCTTGGTCAGGTCGCCGCCGTCATCCAGAATCATGTTGAGCGGGCTGCCGTCCGGCCAGCGGAGGGTCTGCCGCATGCACCAGTCATACTCCTCGGCGGTCTCCCCTTTCCAGGCGAAAACCGGAATCCCGGCCTCGGCCATGGCAGCCGCGGCGTGGTCCTGGGTGGAAAAGATGTTGCAGGACGACCAGCGCACCTGGGCCCCCAACTCGACCAGAGTTTCCATCAGCACCGCCGTCTGGATGGTCATGTGGAGGGACCCGGCAATGCGCGCCCCGGTAAGGGGTTTGGACGTGCCGAACTCTTCCCGCAGGGACATCAACCCCGGCATCTCCTTCTCCGCCATCTCGATTTCCTTCCGTCCCCACGAGGCTAGGGAGATGTCCTTCACCCTGTAATCCGTAAACGCACCGGTCTTCCGTGCCGTTTTCTGTGTCATCCACTTCCTCCATACGTATATTTTTGTGCGGAATGGGTATATACCACTCTTCCACTTCCGGGTCAAAGGAGAATAGCGCCCCTTTCTATGCCGCTTCCTCAGCGGCTGCCTCGGCAAACAGTTCGTCGAAAATCTCCTGCACGGTCGATATACGATCCGCACGCCAGGCATTGGAGCCGCAAAACACCAAGCCGGTATCCACATCCCCCCGTTGCGCCCGGTCAAGGGCGCTGACAATGCAGAACCGCTCCCCCGTCTCCTTGTAGCTGCATTTCTTCAGACAGCCGGTGAAACAGACGGAGCCCGCGGAGTGATCGTGCTCAACGATGGAATCCCGGTTCCGGATGAGCGCACGCCCCGGCAACCCGGCCGGGCTCATGATGAGGCCGATATCCTCCTTCCGGCACTCGACGTAGGCCCGCTTGAAGCTGTCCGCCGCGTCGCACTCCTCCGTGGCCACGAAACGGCTCGCCATCTGCACGGCATCCGCGCCCTGTCCCAGGGCATGGAGCATATCCTCCCGATCCCATATTCCCCCGGCCGCTATCACCGGAACATCCCTTCCGTATTCGCTCCGGAAGAATTCCTTGACTCCCCGCACCGTGGCATACTGATCGTACTCGCCGGTGCCGATGTTCTCCATTTTCTCTCCCAGGTGCCCCCCTGCGGTGTCGGGATCCTCCACGACAACCGCGTCGGGAAGACGGTCATACCCCTTCCACCACTTCTTGGCGATGAGCTGGGCCGCCCTCACGGACGACACGATGGGGACCAGCGCCACATGGGGAGCATGGGTAGTCAGTTCGGGAAGTGAGAGGGGAAGCCCGGCCCCGCAGACGATGACCTTCGCGCCCCCTTCGATGGAGGCCTTCACCAGCG
>JAAZOO010000534.1 GCA_012797715.1 Geobacteraceae bacterium
CGGCCTGCGTTGTATAGCGTGAGTCGGTGAAGAGAAAAACATCGGTCTCATCCAGAAGCAGCGCCCCTTCGCTTCCGGAAAAACCGGATACATATCTGACATCCTTTATGTCAGAGAATAGAACAGCATCAACATCAAACCGCTGTAGAAATGCCCTGGCAGCGGCGAGCCTGTTATGTAACACATGAATCCCCGTAAAACAATCTCTTTATGAAACAGACAGAAACCGCATATTTTGATGAAGACACTACTGACACTTCTGCTTCTTTTTCATCAGATGAGAAACAAGCGCCCTCAGTCCCAGAAGGTAACTCTCCATTCCAAAACCGCAGATCTGACCAATGGCAATAGGTGCAATAAAGCTGTGGGATCGGAAGGTTTCTCGACTATGGATGTTTGACAGATGGACCTCTACGGTAGGCAGGGAGACTGCGGACAGTGCATCACGAATCGCGACACTCGTGTGGGTGTATCCCCCGGGATTGATAAGTATTCCGTCGCACACGCCCAGGGCAGACTGAATTCTGTCTATGATCTCGCCTTCAGAGTTTGACTGGACGATAGCAACGCTGCACCCCAACTCGGTTGCTAACCGGGAAATGGCACTATCGATATCAGAAAGAGTAATGGTTCCATACACATCAGGTTCACGAGTTCCCAGAAGGTTCAGATTCGGCCCATGGAGGACAAGTATCTTCATAGCTCTCTCACATGTTTGAATTCTACCCAAGAAGTGAAAAACGGACTCAAAAGCCTTTCAACAAACTTTTCAATCCGCCCTTTGCCCATCATATCAGCCCTGCTGTCACTGCAGGATCCCCTTCAACGAGGGAACGCGAGTCTTGAGAATATACCGTGCCTTACCGAAATTTGCGTCCGCTGAAAGCGCAAACACGATAAAAAGATCATCGTCGATCACGCGAATTACAACTCGAGTAACATCGGTATTGATTGAAACCTCTTCCATTACTCCGGTATTCAAGACGTCAATGGCCTTTTTAATCTCCTTCAGAACTGTCGCATACTCAATCGCAAGCACCTGCACGTCGAGAGGGATGTCGTCTTTCACATACTCATCAAGCGGAATGCCGTCATATCCGATGATGACAGCCCCTAGCCCGCCATCGACCATCTCCACGATATCCTTGAGAGTACTCTTTAGCGACATTCCCGTATCCTCCTGATGGAACTGAGCCACTCCTCGAAAGCATCAAGGATCATCTGCTCAGGATTGGTTTCCGTAACCCGGAAGGAGTCCTTTTCACCTGAAAGCGGCAGGGACTCGTCGTGAAACACCTCCGGAGGGCGCATCGTCTCTTCCGGCACCTGTACCATACCCTCCGAATCTTCATTCAGAAGACGGAGCAAGGAATCGATCCGTTCATGAAGGAGCTGATTTTCCGGTTCCCTGTGTAACAACTCCCCGTAGACATCCAGCGCCTGTCGATAAAATCCCTGAGAAGCATACAGCTCGGCTAACGTCAAGGTCGGCAAAGGAGATGGCTGAGGAATACTCTCTGCTCCCATTATCTCTTCAGCAACATCACCTTCTTTGATCCCGAAGAATGGGCCGTCGGCACCGGTATCATGACGGAAAGAGAGGTTCGTCTCTTCTGTCGATGGTGGTTCCACTTCCCGGAAAAATCCCGCATCTTCGGACAGTGCATCTTCAACCCTGCCGAGAGCGACACCATCCTCCGCGTCGGACACGGTAACACTATCATCCGGCGGTGTAGAAGATTTTCGCATCGCATCCAGGGTCAAACGACTCTCCACATCCTCTGGATTAAAGGTAACCAGAAGCTGCAGGGCATTCTCCGCAGCGTGTGTGTTTCCTTCGTCGAAGTAGATTTGGGAAAGAATCTTCTGGGCGAGAATATTTTCCGGTGTAGCCTTCGCAACGCGTTCTAGTGCTTCCTTGCTTTTGTCCTTCAGCCCTTTTTCGAAATAGGCCCTGCCGAGAGCCATGTATCCGCCGATGTATTCGGGATGAATATCCGTTCCCCGCTGCGCAACCCCTATCGCGTCATCAATCAGTCCGATTTTCCGATACAGCTCGGACAAGGGGGCAAAGCAATAGGATTTGGGATCCTTGGCGAGAATATCCTCATACTTTTTAATTTCAGCCCAAAAAGATGTCGATTCCTTATCCATTTCCGCACCTCATTGAGACACATTTTTGAGGAGAAAATCCCAGTCTGACACCTTTTCTATCGCAGCGGCTCCGATTCCCTTGTTGAACACGAAATGTATCCCGCCGTCGCGCACTTTCTTGTCCCGCTGCATTAGACGACGGTATGACATCGCTGGAGAAGGTATCAGTTCTGTGGGAAGATTCATGGAACGAATCAGCTCAAGGATACGCTGCGTGTCATCTGGGGACGCATATCCCTTCATCTCGGACAATATGGCTGATTGTGCCATTCCCATGGCGACAGCCTCGCCGTGCAGGAATCTGGAATAATCCGTTAACCCTTCAATAGCATGGGCAAAAGAATGTCCATAGTTGAGAATGGCGCGATACCCGCTCTCTTTTTCATCCTGCTCAACAACGGATGCCTTCAGGGCGCATGACGTTCTGATAACATGAAGGAGACACTCCGAATCCCTTTTCAGAATGGCACTCCGGTTCTCTGCAAGGTACTCAAAGAAACTCCTGTCACATATGACACCATATTTAATCACCTCGGCCAAACCGCTGATGTATTCACGTTCTGGAAGAGTTTCAAGAGTGGAGATATCGATGAGTACCATGCATGGCTGGTGAAACGTACCTATCAAATTCTTTCCCAAAGGGTGGTTGATCCCGGTCTTACCGCCCACACTGCTGTCGACCTGTGCCAGAAGCGATGTTGGGATCTGAATAAAGGGAACGCCCCTCAGGTAGGTTGATGCGGCAAAACCGGTAATATCTCCGACAACGCCGCCCCCAAGGGCCACGAGAAATGAATCCCTGGTCAACCCGGCCGAGATCAGCGAATCATAGATGCTGTTTACCGTTTCGCTGCACTTGTACGATTCTCCATCGGGGATTTCTACCCCTGTAACGGAATAACCCGCAGCCTGTAACGAAGCGCTTACACCGTGGAAATAGCTGCCACCTATGACAGGATTCGTAATAACGGCAACTTTCTCTCCAAGGGAAAGAGAGCGGCACAACTCACCGAGTTCGGATAAAATCCCCGCACCGAAATGAATCTCATAGCTTCTGTGTCCGAAATGTACTGAAAGATTGTCGACCTTCACAATCGCGACTCCACATACACCAAAATTTCACGGACCACATCTTCCACGTTTTTGCCAGAGGTGTCAATTCGAATATCGGCGTCTGCATAGCCGTGTTCCCGTTCGGAAATCATTTTTCGTATCATCTCCACACTCTTTGCGCCATGGAGCAAGGGAC